>JACQVJ010000345.1 GCA_016209805.1 Ignavibacteriota bacterium | reverse complement strand
TCTCAGTTCAACTGAGACGGGCCACTCACCCACCTCTCCAGTGAGTAAAAAGCTTGCACGAATGTAGGAAAAAACCGTGAGCTATGCAAACAAATCTCTAACGCGGAATATCCGTCGTCAGCCTAAACCGATTGATGTGTCCGGTTTCTCCGTCGAGCACGTACAGGACCCGTTCAAAGAACGCAAGCCCGGTTGGTTTGCGCATGACTCCTCCGGATTTTGCAGAGCCGAAGGACTCTGACTTGAAGACGCCTCTGTTGTTGAACTTGAAAACACTGTCGCGCCCTGCATCTGCGATAAACACATCACGTCTTGCGGGATCGATAGCCACTGCCTCAGGACGCTGGTAGAGAGAGCGACCGAGTCTGACGAAGTCACTGTTTTCGCCCGGCTCCGAGGGATCGAACCGTGGCAGCCATCCTTCGAAATCGGGAGTGCTCTCGTATCTCAACCAGAGGGCGCCATAGTTCGGTGAGTTCTCGTTGTGCTGACAGAGGACGAAGTCTCGAACACCGGGGAACGACGCAATACCTGTGGGACTGCTGATGTCGGTGATGCCGCTTCCATTGCGGCTCGTCAACGCCGGGACGGGTGTAATGAAATTGTCATTCCTGTCGAACTGCAGGACACGATCGTCCGGATCAATAAAGCTGACATTCTCGGGACCGGTACGTACCGCCAGATATGTGTTATCTCCGAAAATGGTGATCGAAGGGAAACGTCTTGCGGGTCGTGCAAGCTCACGCCACACGGTATCTATGCGGGCGACATCAAGCCTGTGCGCCGAGTCGGAGGAAGATGACACCAGATGGATTCTGAAGATCGCTCCAACAGTGTCGCCGTTGGTCGCAATGATCAGCCCGCCGACCAGCAGGTCAAGTCTGCTGTCCTGCGCGATCGAAAGAGGCTGGAGCATGTTCTTCGCGCTCAAGATCTGGCCCGCGCGGTTCAGCATCACGACGCGGTTGGCCTTCGTATCCGCGACATAGAGGAGTTGATCGTTTCCAATCGCGACATCCTCCGGTTCGGTAAAGCCGCCAAACGAGGGGAATATCTGCACATAAGACGTGTCGAATGTGAGCTCGTCAAGCTGGGGAGGCAGGGGCGGTTTTTCACGACAACCGATACACAGTATCACAACAAATCCGAGTGCAACTGATATATGTTTGACGAGATTCATCTGCAATAGAGAGACTTAATACGAGAATGCAAGAGAGATACGATGGACAGAACCGAGCCTGTTGAAATTCGCAAACGCATAGTCCGCACTGGCACGGGTGATTCCCAATTCCACCAGTACACCGGCGCCCAACGCAAAATCCTCCTCCGAAGTCTGGTCAGTTCCAAACAAGCGCTGACCTATCGTACGCTTCAAGCCTGCGCGCACGAAGAACGTGTTTTGAAAAGAGTACTCCAGCCCGAGACGGAAGTGTTCGGAATTGTCATTGGGATGGTTCAACTGCAGGGAAGTTGTCAGCTTCTGATCTTCCGTTTCGAAAGCTTCCATGGCGATTCCGAGCTTGAACACCGTCGGCAACGAGAACGATTGAAACTCATCCTCGGTCGATCCATTATACAGCGTCGCCTGCCCGGATGGTTTTGCATCTGCCCCAAAATTCGTAATCACTACAGCGAAGCGGGTTGAACCGAGACCGGTCCAGTAGAAGGTTCCCAGATCAACCATCACAGAGCGCATCTTTAGGACGTCGAGCGTCTCTTCGACGTACCGAACCGTTGCCCCAAAACTGAATTGATCAGTCATGCGTTTCGCATACGTTGCGGCAATGGCAATATCGCCAAAGGAAAAATATCGACCGGTGCCGAATGGCTGAGCCTCTGTGGTAATCTCCATGTCGTCCATGTGAAGCGAAGAGAAGGAAGCGCCGATTGCATCCCCCTCGCCGAGATGGTAGACAACTCCGAAGAAGTCATGCTTGATGTCGACCACGTACTCCGTATGGGATGCCATTGCCTGGTCTTCCTTGAACTCAACCAACCCCGCTGGATTCCAGTACAACGCCGAGACATCATTGGCGATGGCAACGAACGATTCTCCCATCGCGACTCCACGTGCGCCGACACCAATCTTCAGAAACTGAAAAGCGGAGATGCCAGCACGCTGCCCGCCGAGATTGGGCACGAGCTGGGCGTATACCGCGTTGCGAAGAACGCACTGATGGACAACAATAACTGAAAGCAGTATGACGGAAACTCGGTATCTCATATTAGAATCTGAACGCAAGGCTCAACCGCACCGTTCGTGGACTCAAGTATCGCGCCGGGTTGTAAGGGAACGGAGAGATATCTCCAGTAAGCTGTGGGTAGTGCGGATCGTTCCAGCTGTTGGGTGTCCGGGTCGGCTTTCCGTCCGACGTCTCGTATTCGTATGCAGTGCCGGTGATTGGGTTTACGATCTGCGTATTCTGGTTGTCCAAAAGATTCTCGATCTCAATCCGCGCAATGAGTTTTCCGAAACCAAGATCGAAGAACTTTTCAAAGGTGAGGTCGATGTAAAACCAATTCGCGCCGACCTCCTCGTTGAGATTCTCTCGATCGCTGAAATACTCGGGACGGCCCGTCGTGGAATTGTAGGACACAAGTCGTTGCGGTGTGTACCGCTTACCGGACTGGAAGAACACGCGTGCAAAGATGCTGTAGTCGTCAAGAATGTCTTCACCAAAGTCAAACAGTGGCTCCCCTTTCGGGACAGTGAAGTTGAGATTAGCGGAAATCTGTACCGGTCTATCCCAGATGAGGAAGTTTTCCTTGATACTTTCCGGTTCACCCTGTTGCAGCCTGATTGCCTCTTCGTTGGGGGATGAGCTCTTACCTGTTGCTATCGAGTACGACCCCGACAGCGATCCCCGGAACCAATTCCCGATTCTCTTCTTATACTCTAACTCAAGTCCGCGGACACGCGCATAATCGGAATTGAGGTATGTGCTGTAGAATTGCGAGCCACCCGTTCCTGAAACCCGGCGGACGGTCTTTTCGGTGATGTAATCGAAGATATCCTTGTAGTATGCAGTGACCGTGAGAACGTCGTCGCCGGAAAGCTGGTTACGAATCCCCAACTCATACGATACCGTTGTTTCGGGATTCAGATTGGGGTTTCCCACGGGGAGGTTCGACCGGACGCTGGTACGCTGGAGCTTCGAATAAACAAACTGAGGTCGTGGGAATTTCGAGAAATGCCCGTAGGAGAAGAAGAGCGTCTGGTTGTCGGAAATCGGATGTGAAATACCAAGGCGCGGACTCAGACGTGCCTTCCATCGCCGACCGAACAACTTGAACGTCGAGTTGCGGTATTGTTCCCGCAATGCCGGAGATACAAGGAGCGAGCTTGATGTATCGTCGGCGACATCGTCCACGTACTTGCCGGGAATCCAGTAGTCGAGACGGACACCGAAGTTCAGGATCATCCCGCTGAGAGTGATATTGTCCTGTGCATACAAGGCACCAAGGGCTGGGAACACAGCATAGATATCGTTGTCAAAGCCAAGGAGCTTCACCCACGGTCGAACGATGTCTGCCATCTGCAACTCCTGAAAGCGCATCTCCAGGCCGGCCTTAAACTTGTTCTTCTCGCTAAAGTAATTCGTCAGGTCAAACTTGAAGGTGAACTCGTTGCTATACTGATCACGCCACGAGGTTGGCGCCCCGATGTCGTAAAACCCATCGCCGGGGATTACGCCGACCGTGTCTGTGTTCTGGTTGTAGTAGCGGATGGGATATGTAATGATGTCTACAGGCTCGATGTAGTTGTCAAAGTTCTTTCCATTCGCATCGCCGCGTACCCTTGCAGTATACCTGCTGAATCTAACCTCATAAAACGTCTGGCTGCTGAGTGTGTGAGTCAGTGAGAACGAATGTTGAATGTTCAGCTGCGTAAAAGTGTTGGCGCTATCGGGAATGTACTGAAACAGGTATTGGTAGCCCGGATTCGGTTCCACACGTTCGAGCGTCGCCTGAATGGTTTGCGTGTTCTGGTCGATAACCACCGACTGATTATATGTGTAGCCCAACTTCAGTGTTGTCATCGGCTTGTAAGTCAGTTTTGCGAGCCAGGAATAGTTGTTACTTCTCCTCGGCGATGAATCCCAACTGCCAAAAAGCTTAGGGTACACGGATGAATAGAGACGATTGGGGGCGATCGCTTGAAAACCGATTGGCCTCCCGTCGCGGGAGATCACTTCAACCCAGCGTAAATAGCCATCATTAAGGTTTGCATAGAAGGTTCCAAAGAAGCTCATCTCTCCGGGGATTTCGAGACCGAGAGCAGGCAGCAGGTACGATGTGAGCGGTTCCGGGCCGCTCAGGCTTGCGTCATAGATGTCCGTATTCCAGTTGCTTCGTGAGTCTTTGTTCAGTCCATAATGATCGACCTTGTACGAAATCGACCCGCTGTACTTGTCCGAGCCTTCACGCGTGGTGATGTTCACGATACCCGATGTCGCTTGACCGTATTCGGCATTATAGCCACCCGTAATTACTTCGACTTCCTGGATGGAGGCAGGACTGAGCTGAAGACCGAACCCGGTTCCGGCCAGAGGATCCTGTACCGAGACACCGTCGACCAGATATGCGTTCTCGTGTGTTCGACCACCACGGATGTGAATTTCATTATCAGCAAAAACCACACCTGCCTGGAGCGCAACGATACCCTGCACATTCTGCACCGCCGTTGCCTGAATGTCTGCCTGTGTGATATTCCGACGACTTGCCGTCTCTTCAATATCGAACAGAGGCTTCTCCCCCACAACAACAATCTCCTGTCCCAATGCGAGCACCGACTCCTCCATCTTCGCGGTGATCTTCGTCGTTTGTCCCGCCTCAACCTTGACGCCCGTGAACTGCACGGTCTTGAAACCGAGAAGTGATACCTCTATCGTGTATGTCCCGGGATTGACATTCTCTATCTTTACAAGACCATCGATATTGCTCGAACCACCATAATAGGTTCCTTTGACCAGGATATTCGCGCCGGGTATACCCTCGTTGGATTTTGCTTCAATCACTCTCCCCTCCACTCTCCCCTTCCCGGCTGTTTGCGCCGAAGAGGAATACATCGACACACCGATCGAAACGAGGAGAACGCCATATGTGAAGAGACGCTTCATCAGAATCTTGATCTATTGACACGTTGACTCGGACTGAATTCTTCCGTGAAGACCTTAGTGAAGAACGCAGTAACCCCTTGCGGATTCCCGACGACGGTATTGTTCAACAGATGAAGTGGGAGACCGATGAAAACGATGGTCCTCTGACCATCAACCACTGCAACATTTGGAGAGCCGATGTATCGGGGTGGCGAATTCGCAGTGTCGGGTTGAAGATGATAGATGTACCTCGCATCAGAACGGCGATAAATTGGCCGCATGAAAACTGAGTGGAACGTCGGCGGTGGCGGATTGAACGCGAGCAACGGGTAGAGGTTCGAAGGGTCGGTGCTATCGGCGTAGACCTTGTAGTTTGCCGGAACGCGTGTGTCGCCGGGGGCAGGGCGCGGTGTGAACGGTGCGCTGCTGACGCTGTCGATCGGCGCAAAGTCCCTCAGCGCAGCTCTGGGATCAACGACGTTCTGAAACGTTGTCGAGAACAACACCTTCCCCCCGTTCTGCATATAGGTGAAGAGTGAAAGTTGGGCGACTCCAAGACTTGGAACCTGCTCGGTGTACCAGAACACATAGTCATATAAAAGGAACGTGTTTATCAATGCCGGATCGACAAATGGCGGAACCATAGGCCCGAACTTTCCATTCCCTTTTTCCTCCGCCGTCAGACCTCTTCCAATATCGATGTGGTCAATCGGTGGGGTGAACAAACCACCGGGAACCTGTGCGAGTGAACTTCGATATATACTGTCTGCAAAGACCCCGTAGTTGATGTCATCCTTTACCATCAACAGCTTCCCGCGAGGTCGTTTGACGTACCAGTGGTTGGCTGTGCCCGGCATTCG
>JACQVJ010000357.1 GCA_016209805.1 Ignavibacteriota bacterium | reverse complement strand
GGATAGTGTGCCTTGAGGTACGCCGTCTGGTAGGCAACAATCGAGTACGCGACGCTGTGCGACTTATTGAAGCCATATGATGCGAACTTCTCAATCAAGTCAAAAATTTCTCCCGCAAGTTTCCTTTGGGTCCCCAGTGCAACCGCGCCTTCCACAAACTCCTTCTTCATTTCGCCCATGAGGTTCTTGTCCTTCTTCCCCATAGCCCGGCGCATAAGGTCTGCCCTTGCAAGTGTGAATCCACCGATCTCACTGGCAATCTTCATCACCTGTTCCTGGTATACAATCACGCCGTATGTTTCCTTCAAGACCGATTCAAGCTTCGGATGGAGATAGGTGATTTCCTGCAGACTGTTTTTGCGTGCAATGAAGTCTCCAATCATCTCCATCGGTCCGGGCCGATAGAGTGCGTTCATGGCAACAAGGTCGCTGATACAGGCAGGCTTCAGCTTCAGCAACCAATCCCGCATACCCGAGCTTTCAAACTGGAACACAGCAACCGTTTGTCCCTTTGAGAAGAGCTCAAATGTCTTCGGGTCATCTTCAGGAATCGCGTCAAGATCGATCCTCTCACCGTGGTTTTTCTCGATCATTTCAACAGCATTCTCGATCACCGTCAGGGTTCGCAATCCGAGGAAGTCCATCTTCAGAAGGCCTGCGGTCTCGAGGTCCTTCATATTGTACTGCGTCATCATCTCCGTTTGAGGAGTTTTGTAGAGCGGCACATAATCGCTGATGTTACCCGGGGCAATCACAACACCCGCCGCATGCATCCCTGCATTACGGTTCATTCCTTCCAGAACGAGAGAGGTCTCAATAAGGGTCTTGATCTTGGGGTCGTTGCTTTCATTCAGCCATTTGAGTTCGGCTATGGTTTCGAGAGCCTCCGCAAGGGGGCGAACCTTTCCAAGCTCGACCGGAATTTGTTTGGTGATTGACTCAATCGTGCTCAGCGGTATGCCGAGCACACGACCTACATCTTTCAACACAGCCCGTGAGGAGAGTGTGCCGAATGTGATGATCTGCGAAACAGAATCCTCGCCGTACTTCTCCCGGACATATTGTATGACGAGCTCTCGTTTATCGTCTGAAAAATCCACATCGATATCGGGCATGCTGATCCGGTCTGGGTTCAAGAACCTCTCGAAGAGCAAATCGTATTTGACGGGATCCACATTCGTGATCCCGAGGGAATAGGAAACGATGCTCCCGGCTGCGCTCCCTCGCCCCGGTCCAACATGAACACCCATTCTTCTTGCGGCTGCGATAAAATCCTGAACCACAAGGAAATAACCGGAATACCCCATTTCCTTGATCACTCCCAATTCGTGATCGAGACGATGGTGCAGGTCCTCTGGAGGATTTGGATATCGTTGCGCAAACCCATCACGAGCAAGCTTGTCGAGATAGTCGTTGAGAGTTCCCATCCCCGCGGGAATCGGGAACTGGGGCATGTAGTTCTTCTTCAAGTCTATTTCAAGATTGCACTTCTCTGCCACCTCAAGTGTGGAATCTATGGCCTCAGGATAATCCTTGAAAAGGTCTACCATCTCCTTTGTTGACTTGAAGTAAGCCTGGTCTGTCTGATATCGAAGTTGAGTATAGTCCGGTGTGTTTGTGCTGCTTGCGTCCGGGATCAACAACAGGATATTATGAGCAATTGCATGCTCTCGCTTGATGTAGTGAACGTCATTCGTGCAAATGAGTTTGAGTTGAAGATCCTTTGCCAGTCTGGGTGCCTTTTCTCGAACCACTGCTTCGCGATCGATCCCGTGATTCTGGATCTCAATATAGAAATCATCACCAAAGATCTCTTTGTATATCTCGGCCGATTCATAGGCCTGCGCATCGTTCCCGCTCGCAAGGTGAGCAGAAACGACCCCGCCAGCACAGGCAGAAAGGGCAACCAGACCATCGCTATGTTTCCGAAGCACATCAGCGTCGATTCGTGGCTTGTAATAGAAACCCTCAAGGTGCGCTATGGTGGAGAGTTTGATCAGGTTCTTGTAACCTGTCACGTTCTTGGCGAGAAGAACAATATGATGGTACGAAGCACGCTTTCCCCCGGTCTCAGTT
>JACQVJ010000343.1 GCA_016209805.1 Ignavibacteriota bacterium | reverse complement strand
TCGATCGCGCGGGCAAGTTCCTGGCGTGTGATTTTCCCCTCAGCGTACTCCACGCGCGCGCTGCCGATCTGCACATCCCCGACCTTCACACCGGGAACCTTGCTCAATTCTCTCCTGACACTCATGACGCAATGATTGCAGGTCATGCCTTCGATTTTCAGTTCCTCAATCTTCATCGTGTGTTCTCCTCTGGATGAATGAACTGCCTGGAACAAATATACATCACCGCATGTGGTGATATGTTACAGAATTTCTGGAAAAAATTATAGACCGATCTATCAGCAACGGCACGCCGGATCGCTTCGAAGTTGCACTTCCTGTCGATTCTCTGTTAATTAGGTAGGTCGAATTCCGTTCATACCATAAAACCGAAATAGGTGGAACCGACCAGACCATTCGACCGTTAAGTGATGTAAAAGTATTCCTGCGATTCAAAGAGAAATCGACTTCCTGAATGAGTACGAAGACAAAGCGAACCGTGCTGCTCCTCGGTGCGGGAGTTGTGCTCATCGCATTGACTCTCCCAAAAATCATCACTTCTGGTAATCCAGGCACCCGAAGCAATAATCCGGCTCTATCCCGTGATCAACAGATGGACGTACGAACCGTGGTCGTGCGAGCTGAAAAGCTCGGGGGAAAAGTGACGGCAGTCGGAACAGTGCTTTCGAATGAGGAGGTTGATGTCCGAAGCCAGGTATCCGGTCAAATCGAACGAATCTCTTTCAAAGAAGGGGCGCGCGTGAAGAAGGGGAACGTCTTGGTGAAGATCAATGACGACGAGTTGCAGGCACAGCTCCTGAGGGCCGAGTCGAGGCTGGCAATTGCGGAACAGCAAGCCGCGAGGCAGCGGCAATTGTTTGAGAAGAAGTTCGTCAGTGAAGAGGAATACAACAGCGCGATGAACGAGCTGAACGTCGTCCGTGCCGATGCCCAACTTATCAAGGCCCAAGTCGAGAAGACAGAGATACGTGCACCGTTCGACGGCACCATCGGTCTTCGGTTTGTCAGCGAAGGAAGCTACGTCTCTCCAGCGATCGTCATCACCACTCTTCAGGACAACAGTCGGATGAAAATCGACTTCACCATACCCGAAAAATATGCAGCTGAGGTTAAAGTCGGTGACGGCATCACATTCCGCGTGCAGACCCGTCCCGAACAATTCGAGGCGAAGATCTATTCTATGGACGCACGGATTAATCAAACAACGCGAACGTTGCGGCTTCGCGCACTCACATCAAACCCTAAGGGACTTCTGCTCCCCGGCTCATTTGCAACGATCGAGGTGATCCTGAACGAACGAAGCGCCCTGACAATACCAACATATGCTCTGATCCCTGAACTGAAAGGACACCGGGTATTCGTGTACCGGCATGGGATAGCGGAGTCACAGTCTGTAGAAATCGGGACGCGTGCTGAAGAGCGCGTGGAGATTACGAAGGGGTTGAGCGACGGCGATACACTCATCATTTCTGCAATCCTCCAGCTCCGTCCCGGCGCGGCTGTTCGACCTCAGATGGACCGACAAGCAGGAGCCCAATGAGTCTCTCAGCAGTTTCCATACACCGCCCTGTCCTTTCGATCGTCATGTCGATCGCCATCGTCCTCTTTGGTGTCATCGGTTTCACGTATCTTGGTGTGCGAGAGTTCCCCAATGTCGATCCGGCGATCATTTCTGTCACCACTTCCTACCCCGGTGCAAATGCCAACGTTATCGAGTCGCAAATTACCGAGCGGCTCGAAGATGCCGTGAGCAGTGTCCCGGGGATTCGAACTGTCAGTTCGACAAGCAGCGATGGGCGCAGCAGAATCACCATTGAGTTTGAATTGGAGGTAGACCTGGAGACTGCGGCAAACGATGTGCGTGACAAGGTCGCCGGCGCCGTCCGGAACCTTCCGCCCGACGTCGATCCTCCCGTTGTCTCAAAAGCAGACGCGGACGCAAGCCCCATCGTCGTTCTTAACATCACAAGCAACAGCCGCAATCTCCTGCAACTAAGTGACCTCGCCGACAGAACCTTCAAGGAGCAGTTGCAGACAATACCGGGAGTCAGCGAAGTACGCATCTTTGGCGAGAAGCGTTTTTCCATGCGGCTGCGGATGGATCCACAGAAGCTGGCGGCCTATCACGTCACTGCACTCGACGTACGGAACGCATTGAATGCCGAGAACGTCGAGCTGCCGGCGGGCCGGATCGAAGGGAATCACGTTGAGCTAACTGTGAGAACTCTGAGCCGATTGGAGACGCCGGCTGAGTTTAACAATCTGATCATCCGTGAGGAGAATGGCCAGATCGTGCGATTCGGCGATGTGGGATATGCCGAGCTGGCCCCCGAAGACGAGCGGTCAATTTCAAAGGGGCTGGCCGGGCCGCGTGTTGCTGTCGCGATCGTCCCGCAACCAGGCTCAAACCACATCGCAATCGCTGACGAGTTCTTCCGTCGCATCGAACATATCAAAGCCGATTTGGCAGACGACATCGAATTGAGCATCGGGTTCGACACAACGAAATATATCCGGGCATCCATCGCCGAGGTTCGGGAGGCGATCCTCGCGGCGTTTGCCCTTGTCGTCCTCATCATCTTTCTCTTCCTTCGCGATTGGCGCACAACACTCATCCCCGTATTTGCCATCCCCATATCTCTCATCGGTACGTTTTTCATCATGTACCTTGCGGGATTCTCGATCAATGTCCTGACACTCCTGGGCCTCGTTCTTGCCATCGGCCTCGTGGTGGACGATGCCATCGTGATTCTGGAAAATATCTACAAGAAGATCGAACAGGGGATGAACCCAATTGAGGCCGGACTGAAGGGTTCGAAGGAGGTGTTCTTCGCCATCATTTCAACGACCGTGGCACTCATTGCGGTGTTCATGCCGATCCTCTTTCTCCAGGGATTAACCGGAAGGTTATTCAGAGAATTCGGCGTGGTGATTGGCGGGGCAGTACTCATCTCGTCGTTCGTTGCACTCACACTTACACCAATGCTCAGCACCCGGTTGATTAAGGCGCACGCCGGCCACAGCCGGTTCTACAGATGGACGGAGCCGTTCTTCGCGCAAATGATCAGAGGCTACGAGAAATCGCTGATTGCATTCATGAAGCGGCGACAGCCTGCATTTGTTGCGGTGTTCGTCGCGGCCGGATTGATATGGCTCTTCTTTACGATTCTTCCGCAAGAGCTCGCCCCACTGGAAGACCGCAGCCGATTGCGAGTGAACTCCACTGCACCCGAAGGAACTTCCTTCGAGAGGATGGATGCGTACATGGACAGCCTGATTGTCCTGATCCGTAATGAAGTTCCCGAAGTTGAAGCGGTCATCGCCAATACCTCGGGTTACGCCGGTGGTGCCAACGCTGGAAGGACGACCGTTACGCTGGTGCCCCCGGAAGAACGCGACCGATCGCAGCAGGAGATCGCCGGGGCTCTTCTACAGTCTGTGAGAAGATTAGATGATGCGCGGACGGTGGTTGCTCAGGAACAGACGATCGCAATCGGCGGAGGAGGAGCGCGGTTCGGCCTGCCCGTGCGGTACGTTCTTCGGGCACCCAGTTTTGAAAAACTCAAGGCCGTTCTGCCGCAATTCCTTGAAGAGGTAGATGCCCATCCGGCGTTCAGTGTTGCGGAAGTCGATCTAAAGTTTAACAAACCTGAGCTTGTCATCGAGATCAACCGTGAGCGGGCACGCTCACTGGGAGTCTCCGTGAGCGACATTGCCCAGACGCTGCAACTCACGCTGAGCGGCCAACGCTACGGATATTTCATCAAGGACGGCAAACAGTACCAGGTGATCGGTCAGCTGACACGGGAGAGCCGCGATGCACCACGCAGGCTAACCTCGATCTTTGTGCGCGGTCGCAGCGGTGAGCTGATCCAGCTCGATAATCTGGTGAGTGTTACCGAGCAAGCAACACCCCCGGAGTTGTACCGTTTCGACCGCCAGATCTCCGCGACGATCTCCGCAGGATTGACACCGGGCTACACATTGGGAGACGGAATCACGGCGATGAGTGGAATTGCAGACAAACTCCTTGATGAATCGTTCAATACGGCTCTAGCGGGCGCGGCCCGGGATTTTGCGGAGAGTTCACAGAGCCTTCTCTTTGTGTTCCTTCTTGCTCTCGTCCTCAGCTACTTGGTACTGGCGGCACAGTTTGAAAGCTT
The DNA here is from genome assembly GCA_016209805.1 of Ignavibacteriota bacterium. Classification (GTDB taxonomy): domain Bacteria; phylum Bacteroidota; class Ignavibacteria; order UBA10030; family UBA6906; genus JACQVJ01. The sequence goes on along the minus strand of JACQVJ010000343.1, from coordinate 2,570 downwards.
TCGCGATCCGTTCATCATCATGTTTACTGTACCGCTTGCAGTAGCCGGAGCGTTGTTGTCGCTCTGGTATTTCAACCAGACCTTCAACATCTTCAGTCAAATCGGCCAGATCATGTTGATCGGGCTTGTGACGAAGAATGGTATCTTGATCGTGGAGTTTGCAAACCAGCGGAAAGCAACCGGCCTTAGGGTGATGGATGCTGTCATCAGCGCGGCGGTTGCTCGCTTCCGCCCTATCCTCATGACAAGCCTCTCGACAGTCCTCGGCATTCTCCCCATCGCGCTTGGGTTGGGCGCCGGAGCGGAGAGCCGCGTTTCGATGGGTACTGCAGTGATCGGGGGTCTCATTTTTTCGGGAGGTTTGACGCTCTACGTTATTCCAGCGATCTATTCGTACTTCTCGAGGAAAACAGCGCTCCCTCTCCGTGAAGGCGAATTTGCGACAGAGTCGGTCAAAGTCCGCGAACGGGAAAGGATCGAAATCGCTGTGTCAAGCCGATCGACTTGATTCTCATCGTTGCAATGCGATCTTGTCGAGGGGGGTTCTGGCGTTCTGCACCATGTTCTTAAAAGCGCTGGGAGTCATGCCGGTAACTTTCTTGAACTGGTTGGAGAGGTGCTGAACACTGCTGTATCCCATCTTATAAGAGATTTCACTCAGGGTCAGCTCGCCATACTTCAGCAGCTCTTTCACACGCTCGATCTTCTGGAGGATGATGTATTGTTCGATGGTGATGTTCTCAACCGATGAAAAAAGAGTGCTCAGTGAGTGATAGTCCTGACCCACCTTTTCCGCTATATAGGCTGAGTACTTCGCGGGAGGATGATGCTCGAGGTCTTCTTCATATACCAACTTCAAGATAGCGTGCTTGATTTGTTCAATCGTTCGGACGCGACGGTCTTCAATCAACTCGAAGCCGTTCTCTCGTAGAACCGCTGCAATCTTTCCCTTCTTCTCCCTGTCCAACGTCCCTCCGATAACGACCTCACCTAACATCACACTCCGCACATCGACGCCGATGTTTTCCAACTCCTCACGAACCACTCTGATACAGCGGTTGCATACCATGTTCTTCACAAGAAGTGTTGTGGTTTCAACAGGTTTTGCGCGGGGCATACAGTCTCCGTTAGAATGCCACCCGTTCCCAGAATCTCAACGACGGGGGTCCTTCATTGCCGTATTCAGCTGTTTGTAGTTGATCCTGCCCTTATTGGTCTTGAGATGATTCACCACAGCAATGGCCCGGTCAATGCGTTTCTCCCGACTCTTTACCGATCCGATGATATACAGAAGCGTGCGCTGTCTGCCGCGGGTGAGAGCATGGAACAAAGCGTTCCCCTCATCATCTTGCTGAAGGAGTGCGTTCAACTCCTCGGGCAAGGGGAGGCCGTATTTGGTTTCGTCCCTCCACAGACTCACGTTCACACTCATGCCGAACGAGAGGCCGAGTTCTTCACGGCGTTTCTTGTTCACCGTAATCACAAACGAACCACTGCCGTGAGGCAGCAACGCACATTGGTGTACCCCCGCGCCATTCAGCGTGCAAAAAACGCGGCGTGACCCGCCTTTAACAAAGCGCTTCGCAACACTGTTCGGCACACGGAAGTGACAGCCCCACAGTTTGTTCGTTGATTGCTCCAGAACCGAACTAAACCTGAAGCGGTTCTTTGACGAGGTGATTTTCTCATTTGGTAGAAGAGGAGTCACAAGCGAGAACCCAACTCGTTCTATCTGTTTTCGTGGGCCACGTGGGGTCTTGTCCTCGTGATCATCTGAAAGGGCTTGTTCTGCTGTACATTTTATCCAGCGCGGGCCGCGCCGTGCATTAACAGCCTGGATTCGTACATGAGTACGCTGAACCCAATGGCAGTCAGGAATTCGCGGAGTTCAGCAATTCTCAAAAACGGCATGGGCGCAACAAGTTCGTATACGGTCCAACTGTGGATCATCGAGATTATCAAGAATCCCACTGCCAACCCCGGTGATGGGATTGGTATACCAATGAAACCAAAGAGTTTTCGGAAGAAAGCAAAAGAATGCTTGAGGACAGGAAGTACACAACCATATACAAACACGGAAAAAATAAAAATGTGGTCGGCAAAGTATCCCATGAGATTGTGAAGGTTATTCTCATTTTGAACGTTGTACGCAGCCATCACATCGATTGTCTTTAGTCCAAGCAGTCCCTGACCCCAGCTGATCTCCTCACCGAAGCAGAGGAAAAACCCAACCCCCAGGACAAGATAGGAAAAAACATGAGTTGTGCGATAGCGGAAACTGTATGCAAGGTAAGCGGAAATGAAACTGCAACTGAGAAAAAGCAAAGCAGTGGCATACTCAATAATGCCGTCTTCGAGATTGATCATCATCAACTGGGCATCGCTGAAAACCCTGGCACCAAGCACAACGTACACAAGGCCGATGATTGTTGAAACAAGGACTACGACAAAAGAACGATTGATAACTCGCATGATCGCATCATGCCGGTCGCTTTGTATCGGCACATGTTCTTTGATCTGACGCATCAATGACGAGTGGATAATCTGCCTCCAGCGGATCACACCAAAGG
>JACQVJ010000342.1 GCA_016209805.1 Ignavibacteriota bacterium | reverse complement strand
GTGTACGGTTGATACTCCGTGGGGAATGGAAGAAGATCATACAGAAGACGAGGAGTGATGCCAAACATTATACACAAAATTGCGACGATGCTCATGCCGATGTGCATATTCAAAGGTGGCCGGGATGGTACAAGACCGCGGCTCTCGGCAAACCAGGTGAAGTACGGAAGCTTGAGACCCGTATGGAGAAATGTCCCCACCGATGCGAGCAACAGCAAGAGGTATGCTGTGCTGTATCCGGACTCTCCTGCTGCCGCCACGACCATCGATTTGCTAATGAAGCCATTGAACAGCGGGAAACCGGAGATAGAAAACGCCCCCACCATGTAGAGCATAAGTGTCACCGGCATCGCCTTCGCGAGTCCGCCAAGTTCGGTCAGCTTGCTTTTTCCCGTTGTCTCAAGTACCACTCCCGCACCCATGAACAAGAGTGCCTTGTACAGAATGTGACTGAATGCGTGTGCCGTCGTCCCGTTCAGCGCCATCTCCGTTCCAATGCCCACTCCTGCAACCATGTATCCCACCTGACTGATGATATGGTAGGCGAGGATCTCTCGAATGTCATTAGCCAGTACAGCATACACAACACCGTACAATGCCATCATAACTCCGAAGAACACAAGAACTTCTTCACCGGGAAAGAGCCTGGCGAGCACATAGACAGCAGATTTTGTTGTGAAGGCACTCAGGAATACTGCACCGGTGACAGTTGCTTTCGGATACGCATCGGCAAGCCACGCATGGAGTGGCGGTACGGCGGCATTTAACACCACACCGAAGAGAATCAACCAATAGCCAGGTGTTTCGTTGCCGGCCATCGGAGCGATTTCGGCTGCACCTATGGCAGTAACGTGCACAAGCACGCCGGCAAGCAGTACACTCCCTCCGAACAAATGCACAAGCAAATATCTCATCCCTGCCCGCTCAGCTTCCCGCGTTCGGCGAGACCAGACAAGATAGGCGGAGACAATCGCGATCAGTTCCCAGAAGATCAAGAGCGTGACAAGATCGCCAGCGAATGTGATACCGAGGGAGCCTCCAGCGTAAAGCAGCGCGGCAACCTGATGCCCGGTCTCTTTCACATGAAACGAGTATACTCCACCTGCAAAGGCAATGATCGAAAAAACAATGCCGAATACCCTGCTAAGCCGGTCCACTTTACAAAGAATGAGATTGAGATTCACAAACTCGACAGACCATTGCGTTCCCTCCGGCAGAAAGCAAACGACAACGAGCGCGAGCAGTGAAACCACCAAAAAGGCAGTCGGCCGAACGCGGCGCGGCAGGACAGGCAGGACAAGTCCCCCCACGATCATAACCAGCCAAGGAGGAACTTCAGCGAACATCGTAGTAATCTTCGCGTTTCTGTAAGAAGAACTTACCCAGAACTTTCGAAAAGAAGATGATAACGCCACAACCGACAAAACCGAAAAGAATGTAGAATGCCGGTATGGAACTCCACCACTCATCGCTGTGATGTTCCATTGTGAACTCGGCGACCAACGAAGCAAAAGACACAACCGCCAGTGCCATCCAGTGCCACAGCTTCATCGTGCGGTCCCTCCCAGAACACTCATCGCAATTGATGTGGAAAGATCATACAGTCGAAGAAACAAATTGGGCCAGAGTCCGAAGAGCACTGAGAGAATGGCTGTGGCCACAAGCGGAAGCACCATCAGCTTTGAAGCTTCGCCGTACTTCTCAAACCTCGTGGAGTTTTTGAAGAACGCCTTATGGATGATCGGGAAGAAGTATCCCGCATTGAGCAGTCCGCTGACGAGCAGGATGAGAAGGGCTCCAACGTTCCCGCTCTCCAGCGTTCCAGCGCCGAGAAACCACTTGCTCACGAATCCGTTCACTGGTGGAACGCCTGCAAGGCCGATCGCCCCGACCGTAAACGCTCCCATGGTCCACGGCATCGCCTTCCCGATGCCATCGAGCTCGCTGATGTTTTCCTTGTGGACATTCACATAGATCGCACCTGCACAGAAAAACAATGTGATCTTCATGGTTGCATGCGTCGCAATGTGCATCAGACCACCGGTGAAGCCGGATGGAGAAAGGAGTGCTGCACCGAGGACAATGTATGAGAGATGACCAACCGTCGAGTAGGCGAGGCGCCGCTTGAGGTTGTCCTCACGTAACGCAAGCAGCGATGCCACGACTATTGTAAGCCCGGCGAGAATTCCCAGCAAGTCGTTGAGGCCGAAGGCAATCATTACGTTTGGGCCGAACACAAATCCCACCACCCTCATTACTCCAAACACGCCCGCCTTGACAACGGCAACGGCATGCAGCAATGCACTCACAGGCGTGGGCGCGGCCATTGCGGTCGGCAGCCAGCTATGCAACGGCATGATGGCCGCTTTCACTCCAACACCGCAGAGAAAGAGGATGAACAAGCCGGTCGCCGTTCCTGCCGGGAGGCTGACATCATTCAGTAAACCTCCGGCGCGGAAGTCAAGGCTTCCAGCAACGTTGTATGTCCACGCAGTCGCACCGATAAGCAAGACGCCGGCGCTCAGAGTGTAGAGCAAATACTTGCGCCCGGCGCTGATTGCTTCCGGTGTTTCTTTGTGAATGACGAGTGGATAGGTCGCAAGAGTGAGCATCTCATAGAAGGTCAGGAACGTAAGGATGTTGGCGGAAAAGGCAATGCCCATTGTTGCGGAAAGACAGACCGCAAAACTCGCGAAGTAGCGTGTTTGTTTGTGTTCAGCCAGCCCGCGCATATAACCGATCGAGTAGAACGAAGTGAACACCCAGAGTCCGGAAGCGATCAACGCAAAGAACACACCAAGCGGATCAGCGCGCAACGCCAAGCCGATGCCGGGAGAGATCTGGAGGAGCTCAACCTGTGCGACTCTGTGTGCGAGGGCATCGGGCAAGAGTGAAAGGACAAGCCCGAACTTTCCCAACGACGCAATGATCGTCCAGAACTCGCGCAGGTTCCGCTTCCGTGAGCTGAGAAGAATGAAGGGAACGGCAAGAAGCGAGATTGCAACAGCAAAGAACGGTATATATGAAGTGTACAGCTCAGCCATACATCGCTGGATGATTTCTGAACTACAAGCCCGGAGGGATTACGCGCATGAGGACTTCGGTCACGATCACTGTGTTGAGAAGGCCTAATACGACCAGGCCTCCTCCAATGACAAGCGTCGGTACAAGCATGGATGCGTTCACCTCCATCGACTCAACGTCGGAAGGCATAGTCTCCCTCGGATTCATCCCTTCCCCGGATTCTCCGGTCGATGATGAATTTCGTACATACACTCTTTCCAACACACGGAAGAAATACACCGCGGTCAGGAGACTGCTGAGGAGTATCATGCCGACAGCAGTCCAGTTGGAATCTTCTATGGCTGCAAGGACAAGATACCACTTGCTGAAGAATCCTGCCGTGGGCGGAATCCCGACCATCGAGAGCGCCATTAGAGAATAAGAAGCCATTGTCCATGGCATCGCTTTGCGGAGTGTCTGGTCAAACAACGGAATCGTGGAATGACCCAACCGCGTACGAAGATTTCCCACGACAAGAAACAGTCCCCCTTTCATGAATGCATGGTTCAGCGTGTGGAGCACTGCACCAACAAGTCCCAGAGGGTTTGCAAGTCCGATCCCAAGGCCGATGTACCCAATCTGTGCGACGCTGCTGTAGGCAAGCATCCTCTTCAATTCCTTTTGTGCCATCGCCATAATGGAGCCAAACAGGATCCCTGCAATCGAAAGCCAGATCACGATGGACGTCAGTGGTAGCTGGAGGCGTGAGTAGTTGGGATCGAAAAGATAGAACAGGATCCGGATCAGAACGTAGGCTCCAATCTTGGTTCCGATCGGTGCGATCAGTGCCGAACCCGCAGACGGAGCATAAGTGTAGGCATCGGGGAGCCATCCATGCATCGGGAACAGAGCCATCTTGATTGCCAGCCCCGTTACTATCAACACAAGACCAACCACCACTGGAGGTTCACTCACTACTGAGGGGAGAATGTCGGCAACATCGGCAATGTTCAAGGAGCCTGTGATCATGTAAAGGAATCCCAAGCCGAGAAGGAAGAACGATGCACCGATAGTGCCCACCAGTAAATACCTGAAGGCTGCGACGGGCGATGGCTTCTCGCCCACTGCGATGAGTGCATAAGCAGCGAGAGAACTGATCTCGAGGAAGACATAGAGATTGAACAAGTCTCCCGTCAACACTATTCCGCAAAAGCCCGTCAGAAGAAGCAAGCTCACAGAAAAGAACGGAACCATCTTCTCCGGCAGTTCATTCTGCACCACATCTCGCGAATGCACAAACACCAATGCGCCAACGGTAAGTATCACCACCGTCATAAACGACGCCAGCGGGTCGAGAACGTATTCAATACCGATCGGCGGAACCCACCCTCCAAGATGGTATCGCATCGTCCCACGGACGAGAACTTGATGCAAGCCGAGGAAGGAAAGGCCGCAGGCCGCGAGAATGCTCACAAGAGCTGCAGGATAGGCAAATGAGCGACGCAGTGCACCTGCGAGCGGAGTTAACAACGCTCCCATCAAGAGAGTTAGTGGAATGAGAATGGGAAGGTGTTCGATCATCTCATTCGCTCGAGTAACTGTGGCTCGTCAAGAGTGTGGTACTGGTGGTAGATCTTCATAAGGAGAGCAAATGCAAGTCCGATAGTCGCAACCCCAACGACAATCGCTGTGAGCATGAGTGTGTGCGGAAGTGGATTGATGTACAAAGAGGTCGCGGCAGAGCCAATGTTTGGGTCGACCACGGGGATTGTGGCGTTCCACTTACTTGCACTGGCAACAAAGAACATAATCACCGAGGTCTGGAAGATGGTCATGCCGATCAGTTTCTTGACGAGGTTCTTCTTCACGAGCATGCCGTACAACCCGGTGATGGTGAGAAGGAAGATCAACCAGTACGCGGAGTAGTTCGCAATGTACTCAACCATGATCCTCCAATCCAATCAGATCGTCAAAGATCGCGACCAGCGTGGCCATGACAGCAACACCGATCCCCAGCTCAACGAGCAGGATACCCATCGCTCTGATTTCGGCAGGTTTCATCCCCCCGAACGGCAAGAACGCATAGTCGAGAAACTCTCCACCGAGCAAAAGAGTCATCAGCCCGATTCCCGCAAACGCCAGGGAGCCGAGGATGCCCACAGGGGTGCCGAGTGCTTGACGAAACTGTAGTTGGGCAGTCTCGCTGTCAAGGCAGAGCCTGATGAGAAGAAGACTGGCCGCGAGTATTGCGCCACCCTGGAAACCACCGCCCGGACCATAGTGTCCGTGGAAAATCACATAGAGGCCGAACACCTGAATGAACGGCGACACCAAACGGCCGATGAGAACGATGATCGGACTTGTAGATTGGCGAATCATTTTCTTTTTCTCAACACAAGGTAACAACACAGACCGGCTGTAAGCACAACAATCACCTCTCCCATTGTGTCAAAGCTACGATAATCGGCGAGGATGGCAGTAACAATGTTTGGCGTGTCTGCATCTCTCTCCGCATTTCGAATGTAATAGGCTGAGGCTACCGGCGACCCGACGACCGACTGTTCCCGATGTGCGGGTGCAGCGGGGTCTCCTCTCTTTGGCAATCCTGTGGACGCGTAAATAATAAGCGCTCCAAACGCCGCCAGAACGAAGAAGGGTACGTACTTCAATCATTACTCCGTCGGGTTGTGTGGTACAACGCGATGACAAACAGGACGGTCGTGACGCCAGCACCGACCACAGCTTCCGTAAAGCCCACATCGACTGCACCCATAGCAACAAAGACGAGTGCACTGAGAAAGCTGAACACACCCAGCGTCACAACCGCCGCAAGAAGGTCCTTCACCTTCAGTGCGATAATCGCCGTGCTGAGCAGCAGAACAAGAAGTACGACCTCAAGACCCCAGTGTATCATTTGCATCTTCCTTTCGGAATTCTCTCTTCACCATTGGTTTCAGACCGAACCGCAATGCTGCCCCAACAAGCGCATGGGTCGCCACAGGATTCGTCAGACCAACAAAGAAGAGGGCGATCAAGAGCTTGGCACTGCTTAGCGAGAACCCTTCATACACGCAGAGACCAAGAAGGATGAGCATGATTCCCAGCGTATCGCCCTTCCCCATTGCGTGGACGCGCGTGTAGAAATCCGGCAACCGGATGATGCCGATGCTCGCAACGAGCATGAAGAATGCCCCTGCACCAATCATGAGCACCGCTATGAGATCCCAGAGCCCCATCATTCGGCACCTCTCCCACTTTTGAAGTACTTGGCAATCGCAATCACGCTGATAAAATTAAGGATCGCATATGCAAGAGCAATATCGATGAACATATCGATCCGGCCATAGATGAAACCGATGAGGCAGATGATCACGACAGTTTTTGTTCCAATGGCGCCAACTCCGAGAAGCCGATAATCTCCCGGCGCAACGGCATCTCCTTCGTCTTGGGGCGTTGAGGCGCCTCGACCGATTCCCAGTTGCCCGGTTCC
>JACQVJ010000346.1 GCA_016209805.1 Ignavibacteriota bacterium | reverse complement strand
GTACAACGTCGTATTGTATCGGCGACGCATCCACTTCAACACTTCGTCGGTGCCACTTTGCAGCGGAATGTGGAAGTGCTTGGCCATCGTCTCATTATCTGCAACGAAACGAATGATCTCTTGTGTCAGCAGATTGGGTTCAATGGAGCTAATGCGAATCCTCTCGAGACCGTCAACAGCAACAAGACCACGCAGTAGGTCGATCAGGGAAGAGCTGGCCTTCTTTCCGTAATCTCCGACATTCACTCCTGTCAAGACGATCTCTTTGTACCCTTGAGCGACAAGATGTCTTGCCTGCGCAACACACAACTCGATTGACTGGCTCCTGCTTGGGCCGCGTGCGAGAGGAATCGTGCAGAAGCTGCAGTTGAAGTCACAACCGTCCTGAACCTTGAGGAACGCCCGTGTCCTCTCCGTCGCATCGGTGGAGTACGCCGGTCCGAAGTTGTCGACCGTATCGATCTCAGAGACGAACACGTGCGGGTAAAGTTTCTTCTCAAGTGGACCGAGATAGTTAAAGAGGTCGAACTTCTCCTTCGCACCCAACACAAGATCCACACCCTCGATGGCGGCAACTTCCTCCGGCTCAAGCTGTGCATAACATCCGGTCACGATAACAACCGGATTTGCCGAGGTCCGCAGTGCGCGCCGGATGATTTGACGGCACTCGCGGTCCGCCCGCTCAGTAACACTGCACGTGTTGATAACGCACACGTCGGCCGGTTTGCCAAACTCAACAAGTTGAAAGCCGCGGTCAAGGAACTGCTTCCCGATCGCCGATGTCTCGGCGAGGTTGAGCTTACACCCGAGTGTATGTAGGGCAACTCTCTGCATATCGATCATACAAAAAGAGCTGCCTGTGGACGCAAGCAGCTCTCCTTGAAGAGGTACGAGTGACGTTTTAGTTTTCCGATGGAATGGAGGTGTTGTTGTCCTGAGCACCTCCGGTGATCGTTGCCGACTCACCAAGCGTAAGAGGAGGCAGCTTGTGCGCCGCTGCATATTCTTCGAGAATCTTCCCCTCTTTATCCTTCAGATATTCCACAGCCGAGAGAACGATCTTCTTTGAGTCCTTCTCGAATTCGAGCACCTTCAACGGGAGAACGTCTCCGACCTTGAACTTGTCGGCAATGTTCTTGATTGAGACAGTGGAGAGTTGCGAGACAGGAACGAAACCATCAACACCCAGCGGCAGTTCAACAATCACTCCTTTCTCGATAATGCGAACGATCTTTCCTTCCACTTCGGTCCCCACCTTGTACGTCTCTCCAAACTTGTCCCACGGATTGTCATCGATCTGCTTGTGACCAAGCGAAATTCTCCGCTGGTCTACATCGACGCCGAGGATTACCACTTCGATCTCATCACCCTTCTTTACCACCTCGCCGGGGTGTCGGATCTTCTTTGTCCATGACAAATCGGAAATATGAACCAGACCGTCGACTCCCTGTTCCAGCTCGACAAACACACCGAAGTTGGTCAGGTTCCGAACGATGCCCTTGTGTCGTGAACCGACCGGATATTTCTGCATCAGGTTCAACCACGGATCCGGTTCAAGCTGCTTGATGCCAAGGGAAGTCTTCTTGTTTTCCTTGTCGAGGCTCAGGATCACCGCCTCCACCATTTGTCCCATGGAGACGACCTGCGATGGATGTTTGATGTGCTGAGTCCAGCTCATTTCGGAAATATGGATCAGTCCCTCGATCCCCTTTTCTATTTCGACGAAGGCTCCATAGTCTGCAAGAGAAACAACCTTGCCGACCACTTTTGTGCCGACCGGATACTTATCCTGTATGTTATCCCATGGATGGGGCTGGAGTTGTTTGTAACCGAGAGAGATCCGTTTCTTCTCCTCATCGAAGTCAAGTACGACGACGTTGATCGTTTGGTCAAGCTTGACGATTTCTGACGGATGATTGATACGGCCCCACGAGAGGTCCGTAATGTGCACGAGACCGTCAACGCCTCCCAGATCGACGAACACGCCGAAGTCGGTGATCGCCTTGACAGTCCCTTCGAGAATTTGGCCTTTCTCCAGTTTCTCAAGGATGGCCTTGCGCTGGCCGGACATTTCCTCTTCAACAAGAACCTTATGGCTGACAACAACATTCTCAGAGGGATGGTTGATCTTCACCACTCTGAAGTCCATCGTCTTTCCAATGAATGCATCAAAGTCACGCACCGGGCGAACATCGATCTGCGAGCCGGGCAGGAATGCATCGATACCGAGGAGGTCGACCACAATCCCTCCCTTGATGCGACGGACGCAACGCCCCTGCAACACCTCACCGGTTTCAAACGCTTTCGTCACCCTCTCCCACACACGCATGAAGTCCGCGCGTTTCCGGGAAAGTACAAGCTGCCCGTCCTTGTTCTCGACGCTCTCAAGAAATACTTCAATCTCATCTCCGACTTTCAGGTCTCCAGGGCTGCCAAACTCCTTAAGGAGAACAACGCCTTCCGACTTGAACCCTATGTCAACAGACACATCAACTTCCCCT
>JACQVJ010000349.1 GCA_016209805.1 Ignavibacteriota bacterium | reverse complement strand
TTCCCCGGCGATGAGATTCCGATCATCCGAGGAAGTGCGTTGAAGGCGATGGAAGCTGCACTGAAGCCGGATACGAAGGTGGACGATCCTGCTTTCAAATCCATTATGGAACTGATGGATGCCGTCGACTCATATGTTCCCATTCCTCAGCGTGATATTGACAAACCCTTCCTCATGCCGGTGGAAGACGTCTTCTCGATCACAGGCCGCGGCACTGTGGGTACCGGCCGCGTCGAGCGCGGCAAGGCGAAGGTTGGCGACGAAGTCGAAATCATCGGGCTGGGTGCGCACAAGAAAACCGTGATCACCGGCGCAGAGATGTTTCGCAAGGAACTGGATGAAGTCCAGGCCGGAGATAACGCAGGTCTGCTTTTGCGCGGTGTCGAGAAAACGGAGCTTGAACGTGGGATGGTCATTGCCAAGCCCGGCTCGATTACGCCTCACAAGAAGTTCAGCGCACAGGTGTATGTGTTGAAGAAAGAAGAAGGTGGCCGCCATACGCCGTTCTTCACCGGGTATCGTCCACAGTTCTACTTCCGTACAACAGATGTCACCGGCGTGGCAACTCTTCCCACAGGGACAGAGATGATTATGCCCGGCGATAACGTCGACGGGATGAACATTGATCTCATCATACCCATCGCCATGGAAGAAGGCCTTCGCTTTGCGATTCGTGAAGGAGGGCATACCGTCGGCGCCGGGGTTGTGACAAAGATTGTTGAGTAGCTTACTACAAGGGGGGGCAAGTTTTCACTTGTTCCCCCTCAATATTGTTGTTGACCAATTGGAGTTTCTTCAGTGGCCGGACAGAAGATTCGCATAAAGCTGAAATCGTACGATCATAACCTGATCGACAAGTCTGCGGAGAAGATCATCAAGACTGTGAAATCGACAGGCGCTGTGGTCTCTGGTCCGATACCGTTACCCACGAAGCGAACGGTGTATACTGTGCTTCGTTCTCCTCACGTTGACAAGAAGTCGAGAGAGCAGTTCGAAACTCGTGCTCACAAGCGCCTGATCGATATTCTCAACTCGACGAATAAGACCGTTGACTCTTTGATGAAGCTGGATCTTCCCGCGGGAGTTGACGTCGAGATCAAAGTATAATCGCGATCTGACAACTTGGTGAGAATGTAGCCCGGACTTTTCTGTAGGGTGCGGGATGGACAAATGCGGGACATGTTGCCGCGTGCGGAGCGTATTCTTACATGGATGCAATCATGACAGGACTGTTAGGTAAGAAAATCGGAATGACGAGTATCTTCGATGAGAGTGGGCAGGTGATTCCCTGCACGGTGATCGAAGCGGGGCCATGCTACGTCACGCAAATCAAGACCAAAGAGCGTGACGGATATGAGGCGGTACAGATTGGCTTCGAGGAGAAGAGGGAGCGGCTGGTCAGCAAGCCGTTGCAAGGTCACTTCGCAAAATCAAGTGTGAAGCCTGCTCGCATTGTGCGTGAGTTCCGGGGGAATGGTGTCTCCGGCCTTCAACCAGGTCAGGAAATAAAGGTCGATTCGGTCTTTGTCAAGGGAGATGTCGTCTCCGTTGTTGGTACCTCAAAAGGCCGAGGCTTCCAGGGTGTTGTTAAGCGCCATCATTTCGGCGGCGGCTTCAGAACACATGGTCAGAGCGATCGTGAGCGCGCACCGGGTTCGATTGGTTCGTCGTCGCACCCTTCCCGCGTCTTCAAGGGGATGCGGATGGCAGGTCGTATGGGAGGCGAGCAGGTTACCGTTCGCAATCTCAAAGTTGTTGGAGTGATATCCGATTCGAACATCTTGCTGGTAAAGGGTTCGGTTCCCGGCGCGATCAATGGGTACCTTGAGATTCACAAGAGAACAGCACACTAACCTGCGAAACTGGAGCGATGGAACTAGAAGTCTATAAGAAAGATGGAACCAAGAGTGGCGAGAAGGTGAAGTTACCGCCCGACATCTTCGGGATTGAACCCAGCCAGCATGCGATCTATCGTGCCGTGCGCACGTATCTCGATAACCAGCGACAGGGGACATCGAAGGTGAAGACGCGTGCGGAAGTCCGTGGCGGCGGCAAAAAACCCTTCAGGCAAAAGGGGACGGGCAATGCACGTCAGGGGTCTTCGCGCTCGCCGGTAATGGTGGGTGGGGGGTCGATCTTTGGTCCGAAGCCGCGTGATTATTCAAACCAGCTTCCTGCGAAGATGAAAAGGCTCGCGCGCAAGTCAGCACTCTCTGCGAAGGCCAAAGAAGGTCAGATTAAGATCGTTGAAGATTTTTCATTTGAAGTTGCCAAGACCAAGGACATGGTCGCGATCCTGAAAGCGTTGCAGGTTGATTCAGCGAAGACACTGCTCTTGATGCCCAAGAGCGATCACAATGTTGTAAAGTCGGGACGGAACATTCCCTCATTGAAAGTTCTCGAGGCGGATAAGGCGTCGACGTACGATCTTGTGAACAACCACGTGCTGTTGTTCCAGAAGAGTGCCGTGGAAGTTCTCCAGAACACATTCAAGCATTAGGTTCACGGTAGACAATCATGATCGGCATTCTCAAAAGACCCATTGTCACAGAAAAAATGACGGCGTTACAGGACAAGGGGCATTACGCCTTTGAAGTCGAAAAAGGCGCGAACAAGATTGAGATCGCAAAGGCAGTCGAGAAGAAATTCAATGTGACTGTTCTGAGCGTTCGGACAAGCGTGCATAAGGGGAAGTCGAAATCACAGCTGACCCGAAAAGGACGCTTTGAGGGGCGCACCGCGGCATGGAAGAAAGCGATCGTC
>JACQVJ010000355.1 GCA_016209805.1 Ignavibacteriota bacterium | reverse complement strand
CGCTAAGCTCGAACAAGGCAACGACCGCGTCCTCAATTCGTGGTTCTCCAGGATACGATTGAAGGAAGATCCTGTAGGACTCGATTGCCTGAGGCCGGTACTTCTCGTCATTCAGTGCGAGAATCTCATACGACTTCGCGCGCAGATACAACGCATCGACAAACCTCTGATCTGTCATGCCGCTGTTGACTGCATTTGAAAATTGCATCGCTGCTGCACTGTAGTTCTTCAGATCATTGAAGTATATCTCTCCAAGCTTGAATGCCAGACCGACCTTGTCCCGTTCTGCGACCACGTCGCCGATCAATAGGGCGAGTTTTTCCAGGCCCGCGTCTTTATCTTTTACTTCGAACGTTGTGATCCTGAAGATTTTCTCCTCCGCAGCGGTCCGGAATTCCGATGACGGGAGCGCCTCTACGATGTGCCTGCAGAGCTGCAACGCTCGGTCGAATTCCTTCAACTGCTCATAACATCCTGCAGCCTGGAAATACGCGTCGTCGACGAGGCGTGAACGAGGAAAGCGGGTTGCAAGGAGTTCGTAATATGCTGCAGCTTTCCTCAGATCATGTAAATCTCTCTCATGCACGGTGGCAACACGGAACAACACCGCATCGGTGGAAGGGTCATCCGAAAACTGTTCCAGGAATGCAGCGTAGAACTGCACGGCCTGCGAAGGAACCTTTTGTTCTTCCGCGTTACGGGCGAGCTTCAACATCGCACGTCGCTTCAATGGTGAGGCTGCCTGCGACTTGAGAAGACGGTTGCATGCATCGTTCGATTTCCTGAAGTTCTTCCCCTTACCGTTTGCAATGGCGGATTTCCACAGAAGTTCAGGCACACGGCTATTGTGTGGATACATGTCGATGTACTTTTCGTAGAATGCCACTGTATTCGGGTAGTCACGGAGAGATGCGTACGCATCGCCGGTCTCGATGAGTGCTTCCTGGGCAAGTGATGTATCGGTTTTTGCGTCGATCACCTTCTTGAACCGTGCAATCGCCTCAAGATATTTTCCGCTACTTGCTTCCAGCTTGCCCAGATTGAGGTATGCACCGTCCACGACGAGCCCGGTCTTGTGCTTTTTCAGAATCTCCTGATAGAGCGCATGCGCCTGCTCCGATTTTCCGGTTGCCTGGTAAATACTGCCCAGCGTGAGCATTGCCTGTCCCCTTGCCTCGGCGGAAGGATCGCCATCGACGACACGCTTCAACTCACTCTGTGCGAGGTCAAGCTGGCCTTCCTCGAAATAGATCTTTCCGAGCTGCGTGCGTGCGGCAAGGACTGCATTGCTTGTGGCGTATTCCTGCACCACAATGCGCAGGACGCGTCGTGCATTGTCGGTCTCCCCGGCGAGAGAGAAATGCTTGCTTGCCTCGACGAGTGCCAGTGGTGCGGTCTTGCTTTTCGGATGGAAGACCTTGACGCGCTCGAATGCAAGCGCTGCCTCCTTAAAGTTTTTCACTGCGGCGTAGGACTCGCCGACATTCCACCACGCCTCCGGCGCTTTTGGGTTGTCCTGGTAGGTGAGGGCGAAGGTCTGAAATGTCAGGCGTGCGTCTTCGAAGCGCTTCAGTTTAAGCTGTGTCAGTCCGAGATAAAAGCGGGCTTCGACCGTCTGTCCGCTTGTTGGGTAGGAAGCGATAAACTGTCTGAGCTGTTCGGCAGCGAGGTCGAAGAGGCCGTCGTTGTAAAGATTGATCGCAAGCTTGAAGTCGGCGTTCTCTTTGGTGTTCTGGGCGGATGCTGAAACAGAAAGCAGGACCAACAGCACAACGCCAAACGCTACGTGAAAACCTCTCATTGAAACTCACCTGCTAATGGGGGGATTTAGAAAAAATACCGCCTTCAACTTACGATTTATTTGAGTGCGGTGCAAGGAAGGCAATTCGATGGAACGGCACTCAATTAATAAAACACTCTTTGCGAGCGAATGAAGTGACCGGCTCTTTCGTGGTTTGAAATGCCGCGACCTAAATCGGAGTAATCGGGCCGCGCATTTTGCTCTGGTTTTTCAGGTGAGTGTTCTTACACCACCTTCGCCCTCAGATACTCGCGGTTCAATCGAGCGATGTGATCCACCGAAATCTCCTTCGGGCACTCCGCTTCGCATGCATAGGTGTTCGAGCACGCCCCGAATCCTTCCTCGTCCATCTGTGCGACCATCGCCTCGACGCGTTGAGCGCGCTCGGTATGGCCTTGAGGCAGCAGGGCAAGCTGTGAGACCTTTGCCGCTACGAACAGCATTGCAGAGCCATTCTTGCATGCTGCTACACACGCGCCGCACCCAATGCATGCCGCCGCGTCGAATGCCTCATCCGCGATAACTTTCGGGATTGGAATAGCGTTGGCATCCGGCGCGCCCCCGGTTTTCACACTGACGAATCCTCCTGCCACCATGATCCTGTCAAACGCAGTTCGGTCGACGACGAGGTCCTTGAGCACGGGGAACGGTCTCGCACGCCACGGCTCGATAACAATCTTCTCTCCGTCCCTGAACTGCCGCATCCGGAGCTCGCACGTTGCCACACCGCGGCCCGGCCCGTGCGCACGACCGTTGATCATCAAGCCGCAACTCCCGCAAATCCCCTCTCGACAATCGTGATCGAACGCGATCGGCTCTTCACCTTTTTTCACGAGCGAGTCGTTCAGCACATCGAGCATTTCGAGAATTGAAGCATCCGGCGGAATATCGCGGATGCTGTAAGTCTTTAATCCGCCTTTGGCATTGCGGTTTTTCTGGCGCCACACCTGAATGGTAAAGTTCATTACTTGTAGCTCCTCTGGATCGGTTTGACGTATTCAAATGTGAGTTGCTCCTTATGGAGCCTCGGCTTCTTGTTGGAGCCGGAGAACTCCCACGCAGCAACATAGGAGAACTTCTGGTCGTTGCGCTTCGCTTCGCCCTCTTCCGTTTGACATTCTTCACGGAAGTGTCCGCCGCAGGATTCTTCTCGATGGAGAGCATCCTGTGCGAGCAGCTCGCCGAGTTCGAGGAAGTCGGCAACGCGTCCGGCACGCTCAAGCTCATTGTTGATCGAGTCGTCCGTCCCTACAACTTTCACATCGTCCCAGAATTCTTCCCGGAGTTCCTGAATGCCTTTGATGGCTTTCTTGAGGCCCGCTCTGTTGCGCGCCATCCCCACATTGTCCCACATGATCTTCCCGAGCGCACGGTGGAATTCATCGACTGTCCGCTTGCCATCGATGGATATGAGCTTCTTGATCCGCTGTTGCACGTCGTGCTCTGATTCTTTGAATGCCGCATGCTCCGTGTCGACCGGCTTGAAGTTCGTTGTCGCAAGAAAGTCGCCGATCGTGTAGGGAATGATGAAGTACCCATCGGCGAGACCTTGCATCAGCGCGCTTGCGCCCAACCTGTTTGCACCGTGGTCGGAGAAGTTCGCTTCGCCCAGAACGTAGAGTCCGGGGATCGTGCTCATCAGGTTGTAATCGACCCAGAGGCCGCCCATGGTGTAATGGACCGCGGGATAAATCCGCATGGGGGCTTTGTAAGGATCTTCGCCGGTGATCTCGTGGTACATGTCGAAGAGGTTGCCATACTTCTCTTCGATCCACCCCTTACCATTCCGGTTAACGGCTTCGGAGAAGTCGAGATACACTGCCATCTTCGTCGGCCCAACACCAAGCCCGTTGTCGCATATCTCCTTCGCGCGTCGCGATGCAACGTCGCGTGGGACGAGGTTCCCGAACGATGGATAGAGGCGCTCGAGGTAGTAGTCGCG
>JACQVJ010000344.1 GCA_016209805.1 Ignavibacteriota bacterium | reverse complement strand
CTACTCGACGTCTTCCCCTCCGTCGCTATTGAACTCCTTAAATAACTCACGATGCGCCTTCGCAAGGCAGACGCGCAAATTAAGAGTCTCTCGTTGAAAGATGCCGCCGGTCGCGTTGCGAATGTTGTGCTGCAACTCGCCGACGACATCGGCAAGATTCGCAAGGGCCGCGTCGAAATTGATGAGCTTCCCCTCCAGCAGGACCTGGCCAACATGGCAGGGACTTCCCGCGAAACAATCTCCCGCATGATTCATGCATATATTCGTGAGGGACACCTCGAACTCGAACGCGGGAAACTCATCATCAACGATTATGAGAAGTTCAAAGCAAGATACGTGTAAGCTGCGGTCTACTGTTCCTTCTTATTCTCCAGTCTTTCATGGAGGGTAGGGCCGATCTCCACATGCACACAGTCCACTCCGATGGGACGCTGACGACACGTGAGTTGATGCAGCGGGCAAAGGAAGTTGGGCTGACGACCATTAGCATTACCGATCACGACAATACGATTGGTATTGGTGAGGCAGTGGAATTGGCTAGGTCAATGGGCATTGTGGTGATCCCCGGACTCGAACTCAGCGCGAGCGTCGGCGACCTTGACATTCATATCCTCGGATATTTTTTCGACCACACAAACCGCAATCTCCTTGAGTACCTCTCCTTCTACAGGAAGGAACGACTGAAGCGGGCCGAACGCATTGTCGAAAAACTGAACGACCTGCAAATCCCCTTAAAGCTGGAATCTGTTCTCGAGCAGGCGGGGACTGGTTCCATTGGAAGACCACACATTGCAAGCGCGCTGCTGGAAGAAGGTCTCACGGAATCTTACCATGAAGCCTTTTTCAAGTACATAGGGTTCGGCAAGCCCGCGTACGAAAAAAAATATCAGGTCACTCCCCACGAAGCCATTGAACTGATCGCTTCAACGGGAGGGCTCTCCTTTATCGCACATCCGGGGAACAGCATCGACGAGAAAGTGATTGTGGATCTGATCAGACAAGGTGTAGACGGCATTGAGGTGGTTCATCCCTCCCATTCCCCCGAGCGGGTCGCCTATTATCGGGGTATTGCCGGCGAGTATTTCCTGCTGGCGAGCGGCGGATCGGATTTCCATGGAGGCAAGAAGAACGATCATGAGGTATTCGGAAAATACTTCATCCCCGAAGAGCAGGTTGAAATGATGCGAAGCCGCCTGTAACCGATCATCCACCGAGAAGAAGATCATTCATGTCCCAAACAATTGAAGGCCAATTATCTGCGGAAGGTCACTCATACGCGATCGTCGTCAGCCGGTTCAACAGTCTCGTGACGAGACATCTCCTTGACGGTGCAATGGACTGTCTTGTACGTCATGGCGCCAGTGCCAACAATATCACTATCGTCCATTGTCCCGGATCGTTTGAGATTCCTCAGGTTGCGTCGCAGCTGGCGGCTTCAGGCTCATATGACGCTCTTATATGTCTTGGCTGCATTATCCGTGGCGACACACCACATTTCGATTATATCGCGTCCGAAGTCGCCAGGGGAATCGGAGCAGTCGCCCTGCAAAGCGGTATGCCGACGGCATTCGGCATTCTTACCACTGAAAGTCTCGAGCAGGCGCTCGAGCGTGCTGGCGCCAAAGCCGGAAACAAAGGATGGGAAGCTGCCTTGACGGCAATCGAGTTGGCCAACATTGCAAAACAACTCTCCGGAGGGAGGAAACGTTCGAAGGATTGATAAGAATTGCTGTTACAGTAGTCTAATTCTTATGAGGAGAGTGATGAAGATAAAGAGCCGTGTTTTATTCTTGTGTGTGCTGGGAAGCGTTTGTCTGGAATCCGCCAATGCGGGAGTGGGCACCTGGACGAATTTCACATCGATGAAAGATGTAAAGAGCCTTGCGAGAAACGGAATCGTTTATTGGGCTGCGACAAGCGGAGGATTGTTTTCGTGGGAGGAAGGTAGCTCAACCTTCAGCCAGTTCACCAACGCAGAAGGACTTCAGAATATCGACCTCACGTCTGTCACAATCGATAAGAACGGTACGATATGGACAGGAACCTCGACGGGCGTGCTACATGCCTACACGCCGGAAAGAGGGACTTGGCGCTATGTCCTGGACATTGCAGGTGCAGGACAAACAAACAAGAAGATCAACAGCCTGACTATTCATGGTGACACGTTGCTGATCTGCACCGAATTCGGCTTGAGTGTCTTCAGGAACGACAAGTTCCAGTTCGGCGACACATACTCGAAGTTCGGGAGCCTGACAGGAAATGTCAGAGTCTCTGTGTACTCAGCTACCATTCACGATGGCAGGATATGGGCAGCAGTGTCCGACGGCCAATCGACTAACCGCATCGCCGTCGGGAGCTTGTCGAACCCCAACCTCCTTCCTCCTGAATCCTGGACTTTGCAAACGGTTGGTACAAATACGGACACGCCAAAAACACTGACAGTCTTCAACAACAGGCTGTACGTAGGTACAACAGCGGGGCTGTACTTCCTCAATGGGACTAACTGGACACCAATCAGTGAGCTCACTAACAAGAGAATTATCGCAGCCACTTCCTCTTCGAACTTGCTTGGTATATGCACAGCCGATAGTGCTGTTTACACGATTGATCGGTTGAACAACGTTCAACAACTATCACTCAAAACACCGCGCCCACCCACCTCCATAGCGCTGAGCCAGAACGAGCAGCCTGTTGTCGGATCTCTTGATGGCGGTATACTGACACTCAACACAACCTGGAGCGAACATCTTCCTAATGGTCCCGCCTCAAACGCGTTCCTCAGCGTCGCAATCGATCCCAACGGACACGTGTGGGCAGCTTCGGGACAGGATCATGGGAGCGGTTTCTACAGGTTCAATGGCACAGAGTGGAAGTCTTTCACGCGAGACAATAGCCCGATACCAACCAACGACTTCTATCGTGTTGCCGTTGCGTGCGACGGATCAGTGTGGGCAAGCTCGTGGGGGGGCGGTGTTGTGGAAATCCCTGCAGGTGCCGACAACGTGGACAGCACCCATGTCTATGGTATCAACGTGGGACTGTCCAGCGTTCCAGAGGGTCCCAATTATGTGGTGACAAGCGCCGTTGCATGCGATAGCCGCGGAAACACATGGGTGTCCATATTCAAACCATCGAATAGCCATTCAATTGCCGTCAGGGATGCCACAGGTCGGTGGAGGACTTCCAGGGTGCTCGTGAATGACGTTCCAATAATCTATCTGTTCGATAAACCGGTGGACCGCTCGCTCGTCGTGGATGCCTTCGATAATCTCTGGGCAATTGTCCGCCAGGACGCATACAAAGGGATTATTTCATTTGGTAACCGCGGCGGATTCGATAGCGTCGCTACGGTTCACCTCACCTCGAACAACGGTTTGCCGAGCAATGATGTCAATACCATCATTGTGGATCGTAACAATGACATCTGGGTGGGCACGGAGCGCGGTATTGCCATTATCCTGGACCCATCCGATCCAACCAGGACCGGAGGAATCGCGGCTTACAGACCATTAAACGGACTGATCGTCAACACAATTGCGGTGGATCCATTGAATCAGAAATGGATTGGGACAAACGAAGGAGCCATCCTGCTTTCTGGAGACGGCACACAACAACTCGCAAGTTACACCGTGGAGAACACCGGAGGCAAGCTGATCGACAATATCATCAGGAGTATTGCTATCGATCCTAAAACGGGAACGGTGTACTTTGGAACCGCTAATGGACTGGCCAGCCTTACAACTGCTGCCGCTGAGCCAAAGACTTCATTCGACGAACTTCTTATCTCTCCCAACCCTTTCATCATCCCACATGCCAACCAGTTGACCATCGACGGACTGATCGAGAATTCGAGCCTCAAAATTCTCTCGATCGACGGCCGGTTGATCCGACAGCTTCAGACACCGGGAGGCCGGATCGGTTTCTGGGATGGGAAAAGCGACGAGGGCAAGGATGTCTCGTCGGGTATTTATCTGATTGTCGCATACTCCGAAGACGGGAGTAAAGTCGCAAAAACCAAAGTGGCTGTCATAAGGAGGTAGTCATGAGCGGATAAACCATTCTTTCCGGCAACTCGACGCCACCGCTGTGGTCAGGCAGCCGGTTGGCTCGATTCACCACCATCGGTCTGACAGAGATTCACAAACATTCTTTCAGTAAGGAGGGCGTAGACCTTGGACAACAATGGCTACAAGGACGAGATCTTCACAAAACGTGTCCGTGCAGGAAAGAGGACGTACTTCTTTGATGTAAAGTCCACGAAGTCGGAGAAGGACTTCTATATCACCATCACGGAGAGTAAACGCGTTGGCGAAGACGAATACGAGAAGCACAAGGTTTTCCTGTACAAAGAGGATTTTGACAAGTTTCGCGACGCACTCGCCGAGACGATAGAATACGTTCAGAATCAGTTGCTGGAACAGCTCGAAGTTGAAAAGCGCGACTAAGCGTTCTGAACGAACGCGAGTAGTTGCCTCCCAAAGCCCACACTCCTTATGAAAGGCGTTTGGGCTTTTTGTTGACACTCGCTCCGCTTCTCCCTTCGATTGCAATGCGAGACGTCTCGTTCTCCTTGTTGCCTTCTGACAAGAATACGGCTCGTTATTCGCGCCGACATGGTAGTGCTCAAGTTTGAGATTTCGAGCCAGACAATTTGTCGGTGAGTGGGAAAAGAAAAAGACCGGATTGGATTCGGTCTTTAGTGTTGTGTAGAAGAGAAACCCATTTGTTTTCTGATTAGCTCACAAAGAGAGTTCTTGATCTCGGTATGTCTTGGAACCGGCGCGGATTTCTTTGTCTTTGGATTCACCCAAATATCGTGTTTCTTGCCATGCCTCTTGAAATAACATCCCTCTGCACGTAGCTCTTTTAGGAATTCGGCAGTTTTCAGATTGCCAAGCTGACTTTTTTCGTTTCAAACGGTTTTACGGGTGTACATTCGTCTGCCTCTTCCACCATTAACCTATAAGCATCTTCGATGTTCTCTAATAGTTCTTCTGGGGTTTGGCCTTGACTAAACACACCCGGGACTTCTCGCAATCTGCCAACGTACCAACCATCATCCATCCAGTATTCAAGCGTAAAGACTGGCCTCCGAAAGAACCCAAAAATTGACATAATAATTCCTCAAATAGTTAAAGAGTAATTTCGTCTATTCAATTAGACGAACTCAAGCGGAATAAAGTTCCGCGCTCATATTGAGATTAAAATAAGCAACAAGAGTGCCTAACAAAAAACTGACCCTTCCCGTTGTTATAGGGAATTGGCAAAAGTTCTTTTGTACACTTTGTTATGAAAGGGGAAAGCACAAGTAAGATTTACTGCCACACGATACCCTACAACACAGGAACGATTTTCTCAACCGTAAGGTAGGCAGATTTTTTTGATCTGTCAAGGAATATCTAACTGTCATGCCGCTTTTGTGATCTCTCTCCACACATCAACAAATCTTCCCAATTCCAGAGCCTATTTTAGTGATCTTTGCT
Organism: Ignavibacteriota bacterium; assembly: GCA_016209805.1. Classification (GTDB taxonomy): domain Bacteria; phylum Bacteroidota; class Ignavibacteria; order UBA10030; family UBA6906; genus JACQVJ01. The sequence continues at coordinate 2,872 of JACQVJ010000344.1, read as the reverse complement.
CGCATTGCTGGCGTAACGCGCAAGCTCTGATGAATGCGACAGAAGTTGTACATGAAAAAGTGAATGTCAACGGCTGCCTCAAGGTTGCGTAGTTTCTTACTGAATGCGTTCGTCAATCGTGTGAACCCACGCATTTGCATTCTGACTGTCAAATTTTGACGTTCTACATGGCTTGTGCAAATGTGCTTCAAGCTTCGGTTCTCCCATGACTGCCTTTTTTATCACACGTATTATCTTCCCCGGACTGTGTCGCTTCTCACCCTCTGCTTCCGCGTACTCCTTGTGAATCTGTGCATAGGTAATGTCAGAACCCCAAACACGATCTACAGTATTCTCGTAAGCATTGAATGAATCCGTTGATAGTTGGAAGTGTGACGGTACCCGGACTGAAAGCTCCATCATAAACGACGATGCCATTCTCGCGGTTCGCTTGCTGGTTGTGAGAGGGGTTGGCGAAGGAATATCGCGCTTCTCCCTGCTAACTTCAACCACGTCGGGGACGTGACTATATATCATTGTTCTCTCCAAACTTGAGCACTACCGCCGACATCACATCCTTGACTCTCGTGGATTAATTACCTATATTTTTGCTGGTTTTTTCAGATTTCGGGCGGAGACCAAGGGTTTTCGGCGTTCTGATCGATAAAAAACATTCTTGGCAGTCTTCCGACTGAAGAAAAGGTTTGGGCGTCATGAAGATTCAGATAGGTGGCCTCTCTGAAGGCATTCACCAATACAGCTTTCAGGTGCCATCGTCCGAAGTGGAACTTGGGGAACATTTCCACGGCGACGTTCATGTCGAAGCGACGCTCGACAAGACCACGACGCAGCTATTGCTGAAGGCAAATATCCGTACGGTGGGAAGGTTCGAATGCGATCGATGTACGGCAGAGTTTGACGCGTCGCTCGATCCATCGTATCAAATGTGTTACGTGACGGAGGCAGACGAATACCCGGGCATTGACCCTGATGAGATGCAGGTGATCCCGACAGGACTGAGCGTTATTGATATTGGAGAAGACGTTCGGCAGATGGTTCTCCTTGCAGTGCCCCTGAAACTCCTTTGCAAAGAAGCATGCAAAGGGCTGTGTCCACATTGTGGCACGAATCTGAACATTGACCGTTGTTCATGCGAAGACTCAGGAATCGACTCTCGCTGGGAGAAATTACGCAGGATCCAAAACAACTGAGCGGAAGATCAAGACATGCCAAATCCAAAACGGCGACATTCAAAAACACGTGGGCGCAAGCGTCGGACGCATTATAAGGCAGTCGCACCGACAGTGGCAGAATGCCCGAATTGCCACACACATAAGCTCCCACATCGTGCTTGCCCTAACTGCGGTTACTACAACGGTCGATCAATCATAGTGCCCAAAGCATCATAGGTACCCTCAGAACACCGCGCACCGGGACGCTGTCTCCTCTGCCAACATCTTCGACCAATTGAATCCCTTGGCTGTACACCGACCCAACATATCCATCGCTGTTGACGCAATGGGGGGAGATTTTGCCCCTCATAATGTCGTGGCTGGTGCAGTGGATGCACTACGCGAGTCGCATGGAAGATTCTTTCTGTATCTCGTCGGTATCCAGAAACGAGTTCAGGAGGAGTTAGCGAAGATCTCACAAGGGGCAAAGGTTGACAGCGATATCTATGCAGTAATCAACGCGAGCGAAGTCATCGACATGCATGATGCTCCCAATGCAGCTCTCAAAACGAAGAAGGACTCCTCAATTGCAGTCGGTATCAAGTTGCATAAGGAAGGGAAGGCAGACGGTTTCGTGAGCGCCGGAAACACCGGAGCTGTGCTTTCGGCCTCAACGTTGACACTTGGAAGGATCAATGGCATTGGAAGACCCACGATTGGAGCGTTGATTCCCACCGCAGCATCCCCGTGCCTCCTCGTCGACGCGGGCACGAATGTCGATTGCAGGCCGAGACATCTTTTCGAATTCGCCGTCATGGGATCGGTCTACGTGTCGGCGATGCTGGGTAAGGAGAATCCTTCCATCGGATTGCTCAGTATCGGCGAGGAAGAGAGCAAGGGTAATGAGGTAAGCCTCGAAGCCTTTGCAATGTTGAAGAAGAGCAATCTGAATTTCGCCGGGAACGTCGAAGGCAGGGACATTCTTGCCGGGAAAGTTGATGTCGTAGTGTGCGATGGGTTTGTTGGCAACATTCTCCTGAAGTTCGGAGAGAGCGTCCCGGCGTTTTTCAAGTCCAAATTCAAGGGTTTTGCTGCGAAGAGCTTCGTGAATAGAATTGTAGCATTGCTTGCGCGTAACGGCATGCGGTCAGTGATGAGGGAGTTGGATTATCAGGAGCATGGAGGTGTTCCCCTGCTCGGTGTCAATGGGGTTTCGATCATCGGACATGGGGGCTCCACGCCGAAGGCCATTAAGAACATGATATATCGGGCCGAAGAAATGGTGGCCCGAAAGGTAAACGCCCGAATCCAGCAAGCAATGTTGAGGTACGCGCGATGAACGTGAGGTGGGAGGAATAATGAGTGCGAAACGAGCAACGATTACCGCTGTTGGTCATTATGTTCCGGAAAAAATTCTTTCAAACGCCGATCTTGAAAAGATGGTCGACACAACCGACGAGTGGATTATTTCACGCACGGGTATCCGTGAACGCCGGATTGCTGAAAAGGGCGTTCCGACAAGCGAGTTAGCCGTTCAGGCGGCAAAACGAGCACTGGAGAATGCCGAGCTAATCCCCAAGAGCATTGATCTAATCATCGTAGCAACGATTTCTCCCGATATGATTTTCCCCGCGACAGCCTGCATTGTGCAACACAAGCTTGGAGCTGAATGTCCGGCTTACGATATCTCTGCGGCCTGTTCAGGTTTTCCGTTTGCGATG
>JACQVJ010000341.1 GCA_016209805.1 Ignavibacteriota bacterium | reverse complement strand
CTCTACATGCTGCAGACCCGATCCGGGAAGCGAACGGGTTTTGCCGCGTTCCGCATTGCGGTCGACATGGTGGAAGAGGGACTGATCTCGGAGAAAGATGCTCTCATGCGCATCGAGCCTGACGCCATGAATCAACTCCTGCGTCCCGTGTTCGACACCGAGTCCAAGACAGCCGCGATCAAGGAGGGGCGACTTCTTGCCAAAGGACTCAATGCAGGTCCCGGAGCAGCCAGTGGGAAAGTGGTCTTCAGCGCGCCGGAGGCTGTCGTGTTGCAAAAACAAGGCGAGCCTGTCGTTCTGGTTCGTATTGAGACATCGCCTGAGGACATCAGAGGAATGGATGCCTCCGAGGGAATCCTCACCGCGCGAGGGGGAATGACGTCGCACGCCGCACTCGTTGCGCGACAAATGGGGAAGGTGTGTGTTGCCGGCTGCGGCGATCTGAATATCGATTACATGCGGAGGCAGATGTCCGTGAACGGTCAGGTCATCAATGCGGGGGATTACATCTCGCTTGATGGAACTACCGGAGAAGTGATTCTCGGCAACGTCAAGACTCGTCCGTCGGAAATTCTGCAGGTGCTCATTTCCAAGACGCTGGCGCCGGGTGACTCTCCTGTATTCCAGCAGTACCTCAGCATGATTTCGTGGGCGGACAAATACCGTCAGTTGAAGATCAGAACTAATGCTGATCAGCCGGATCAATGTGCCGTGGCGAATGCATTCGGTGCCGAAGGGATTGGCCTCTGCCGTACGGAACATATGTTCTTTGGAGGAGATAGGATAGATGCGGTGAGAGAAATGATCCTCTCCAGAGACCTGGAAGGAAGAAAGCGCGCTCTTGCAAAGCTTCTCCCGATGCAGCGAAGCGATTTCGTTGGAATCTTCAAGGAGATGAATGGCAAGCCTGTTACGATCCGCACGCTCGATCCACCGCTGCATGAGTTTCTGCCACACACGGATCGGGAGATCAGCGATCTGGCCGCGAAGATGGGCATCTCCCCCGAGATGGTAAAGCAGCGCGTAGAGTCGTTGCACGAATTCAATCCCATGCTTGGACATCGCGGGTGCAGGCTCGGCATTGTCTATCCTGAGATCACTGAAATGCAGGCCCTGGCAATTTTCGAAGCGGTGTGTGAAGTGAAAAGAGAAGGAATGACCGTGCTTCCCGAAGTGATGATCCCGCTCGTCGGTCATGTGAACGAGCTCAGACATCAGGAACAGGTTGTTCGCAAGGCGGCCGCCGCTGTGATGGAGCGAGAAGGTATGAAGTTTGAGTACCAGGTTGGGACAATGATCGAGCTTCCGCGTGCGGCAATCACCGCCGATGAGATCGCAGAGGTTGCGGAGTTCTTTTCCTACGGCACGAACGACCTCACTCAAACAACGGGTGGGCTCTCGCGGGATGATGCGGGGCGGTTCCTTCAAGAATACTTCGATATGAAGATTCTTGAGCAGGATCCGTTTACGACAATCGATCGATCAGGAGTCGGGGAACTCATGAAGATCGGCGTCGCCAAAGGGAGGAAGACACGGAAGAACATGAAAATTGGCGTCTGCGGCGAGCATGGCGGAGATCCGGCATCGGTGGAGTTCTGCCACACGATCGGACTGGACTACGTTAGCTGTTCGCCGTTCCGCGTGCCAATCGCACGACTGGCTGCCGCGAGGGCAGGTCTCTCGAATCCCCATCGTGGGCTCGCATCCGCTCTTCGTTCCAGGAAGTCAAGGGCCGCATCGAAGAAAAAGAGGAAGCGATAGTATGTGTACAATAACCAATTCTACGGAGGAACATGACAACAATGAAACTTTCAGATTTCCGGTATCCCCTGCCGCGAAATCTGATTGCGAAGTTTCCGGCCAACCCGCGAGACAATGCAAGACTTATGGTGTTGAACCGTGCAGATGAATCCATTACGGAAAAGAGATTCCACGAGATACCCTCCTTCTTCAGGAAGGGGGATTGCCTCGTCGTCAACGAGACCAAAGTCTTTCCGGCCCGACTCTTCGGTCGGAAGGAAAAGACGAATGCCAAGATAGAAGTTTTTCTTCTGCGTGAGCTGAATAAGGATGAAAACATCTGGGACGTGATTGTCGATCCCGCGCGAAAGGTCCGGATCGGGAACAAGATATTCTTCGATGAGGGAAAGTTGTGGTGTGAGGTGATTGACAATACGACCTCACGCGGCCGCACAGTGCGGTTCAACGTGCAGGGGGATTTCTTCAAGATCATCGATCGGATTGGAAAGATGCCGCTCCCGTACTACATCAAGCGTGACCCGACCGAAAGAGATAAGCAATCGTACCAGACGATATTTGCACGTGTCGTTGGCGCCGTGGCTGCACCGACTGCCGGCCTTCACTTTTCAAAGCGGGTTACGACATCGCTGAAGAGGAAAGGTGTCAAGATCGTCCCGGTTGTTCTTCATGTGGGGTTGGGATCCTTCCGGGCCGTTGAAGTGGAGGATCTCACGAAGCATAAGATGGACTCTGAATACTACGAGATCCCTGAGAGCACGGCCGAGGCGGTGAACAAAACCATTGATGCACGGGGCAATGTGTTTGTGTGCGGCACGAGCACGTGCCGCGCGCTCGAATCGAGCGTTACAACAGACGGACACTTGAAGTCGAACAAGGGATGGACGGATAAGTTTATCTTCCCGCCGTACGAATTGAAAATCACCGACAGGCTGATTACGAACTTCCACATGCCGGAATCGACTCTT
>JACQVJ010000337.1 GCA_016209805.1 Ignavibacteriota bacterium | reverse complement strand
GCTCAAAGAGCAGTTGAAAGAGTTGTCTCAAAAAGTTAAATATGCAGAGCGTAGCCTGGAGATGTTGGCTGAGCGGGGGAACGAACTGCGACTTATGGTAGACCTGTCAAGAATCGACGAAGACACAAGAGCCGCATCTGTCGGAGGTGCAGTCCCCTCCGGAGAATTCAACATCTTAAGCGGTGATGCAAGTGAAATATTGACAGAATCCCGAGGACTTATCGAAAAGCTGGAGCGTGAGGTGAAGCTCCAACAGGCAAGTTACGAGGACATTTACAAGAAATACGAATTCAACAAGGCGTTGTTCAACCATCTTCCGGCGATCAAACCTTCCGAAGGATACTACTCGGTTGGTGGGTTTGGAATGAGAGTCCATCCGGTCTTACGAGTGTACCGGATGCATGAAGGGATTGACATCATCAGTGATGTGGGGACCAACGTATACGCTTCTGGGGATGGAGTAGTACAGTTTGCCGGGCGCACTCAAGGCGGATACGGTGCGGTTGTTGAGATTTCCCATGGCTATGGGTATACGAGCCTCTACGCGCATCTTTCGAAAGTGCTTGTCCGCCGCAATCAAAAAGTAAAACGCGGGGAACTTATTGCTAAAAGCGGTCGTTCAGGCCTTGTGAGCGGGCCGCACCTACATTACGAAGTGCGGTTGAACGGAAGAAGACAGAATCCTGTAGACTATTTCTTTGATGATGTCATCGCATCCCGCTATCGCATGCAACTCGTCAGCACAAAATACGTGTCGTCCGTGTATTCTTCTGGATCACAACAAAACCGAAAGGAAGCGTTAAGCCTTGATCTGGACAATGGAACTTGCATCATATCTCGATGATGCTCCATGGCCCGCAACCAAGGAAGAGCTCATCGATTACGCAATCCGAACGGGGGCGCCGGTTGAAGTGGTAGAAAACTTGCAGGAACTCGAGGATAGCGAGGAGCCATACGAGAGCATGGACGAGATCTGGCCGGACTATCCCACAGACGAGGACTTCTTCTTTGAGGATGAAGGAGAGTACTGAGCTTCTGATTGACTCTCGCTCCGAAAAACGTTACAATAACAACCCATCCCGATCAGTCGGGATGGGTTTTTTTATGAAATCGGAATCTTGACGAGTATTTTCACGCAACACGTGTGCAACGACCGGGTCCATGATTACTGCTTCAGAGTCTATCACCTTTCCCTCAGGTGTCTAACGTGTATTATCCTGATTCTTCCCTTCCTCAGTTTCAGAATCCACGCGCAGACTTTTCAGCTGGGCGAATTTGAAGTATCCTCCATCTCCTTCGATGGGAATGATGAGCTCAGTACGAGTGAGCTTGCAGCCATTCTCCAGACGAAAGAGACCCCCGGTTTTCTCAACAAGTTTCTCTACAATTCTATCAGCGAGCGCCTTGGTAGGAAGAATGAGTATTTGGATCCCGTGATTCTTTCAGAAGACGTTGCACGGCTGCGGCAACATTATGAAGACCACGGCTTTCACGATGCGGAAATCGACACATCACTTGTCTTTGCGGTGGAAAGCAAGACTGTTGAAGTTGAGTTTCTCATCAACGAGGGGTACCGATCACTCATCGACACGGTCATTTACAAGGGCATCGAGCTCCTTCCTGATTTTGCCCAGAATGAAATCGACAGATCCCCGGCGATTGAAAAGACCAATCCGTTTGTCAAGTCGAAGGTTGAGGATGAAGTGAAACGGGTTCTGCTGATTCTGTTCAATAATGGTTATGCCAATGCGCGGTTCGTTCGGGATAGCTCTTTCGCCATGCGGTATCTGAGTACGAAAAACTATGTTGTACGTCTTGCTTTCAAGCTTGGTAAACGATACGTGTTTGGAGACATTACGATCAACAGGGAACTTGATTCCCTGCGCGACGACATTACCAATGAAATCATACTGGATCAACTTAACTACAAACATCTTGGGATCTACAGCCAGCAGGAATTGAAAACCAGTGAGCGAAACTTGAACAGAGTTGGCATCTTCGATCTTGCTCGCATTGACGTGAAGATTCCGCCGGAAGAGGAAAACACGATTCTGGTGCCGACAGAAATCACCGTGCGTCCCAAAGACAAGCACGAACTCGCCCCTGAAATAAGCATCAGCGACGAAAACAATAACTTCAATCTCGGAACCGGTATCGGTTATACGAACAGAAACTTCCTTGGCGGGGCAAGAACGTTCTCTACACGACTGCGATTTCGGACACAGACACTCAGGGAGTTTCCCGACTTTTTTGCGCGCAATTCGAATTCGGTGGCAAATGTCGACCTGACATTTGAGATGATCCAGCCGTACATTTTCTCGAACAAGGTGAAAGGAACATGGTCGTTCTCCTTCATCATCGAAAAACAAAAACCGTATCTACAGAAGATCGTCAGGAACAAATTCGGCTTCACCGATCAGTTTGCTGAATTCACAATGGGCTTTCTCGATTGGACGCTGGAAGGAGTTGCGTTGCAGCGGAATCAGACCTTCCAGGTCGACTCGTCAGACCTGGAAAGCTTGAAGCAGCTCCGTCAGCTCGAAGAACAGGAAAAACGAACCCAGTTCAATTCGATCATCTCCTTCACAATCCAGCGCGACAAATCCAACGATATTTTTTCCCCATCGTCGGGTTTCATTCATTCTGCCACGTTTGAAGAATCCGGACTCCTTCCGTTGTTGCTGAAAAAAGCACAGCCCGATTTGCCGTTCACTCAATTTTATCGCGTCATCCTCACCGGGCGATGGTACTTCGATGTAACCGACAGTCGCTTTTCGATCTTCGGTCTCAAGCTCAAAAGTGGATTTGAAGACAAATGGGGTGAGAGTCGATCCGATCCGGTCCGTGCGATTCCGCAAACGCATCGGTTTTACGCGGGAGGCGGTGGTAGTATTCGTGGGTGGAACTCACGGGATCTGAGCGCAACCGGTGATCCGCAGTTTGGCGGTAATGTCGCCTTTGAGGGGACGATGGAGCTAAGAACGAATATTCTCCAGAGTCTCCGGGACGATTTTCTGGACAAGTTGTGGACCGTTTTGTTTATTGATTTTGGTAATGTATGGGCCGAGGCAAGAAACCTCCAGTTGCAGGATCTTGCAATTGCAGGTGGATTCGGCATACGATATGAAACCTTCTTCGGCCCCTTCCGGATTGATTATGGATTTCGCGTATACGATCCAGCCGGTGATCTATCGGGAAGGAAGTGGATCACACAAAGAAAACTTTTTGGCCAAACATTCAGAGAGGGGATAATTCACTTTGGGATCGGCCACGCCTTCTAGGGAGATAATCTGGCCTAATGTTATAGGGCAACGGCGCGTGAAGGACATCCTGCTGATCGCGCTGAAGGGAAATCGTCTCCCCCACGCGTATCTTTTTTTCGGAAACGATGGGGTGGGGAAAGACGCCATGGCCCTCGAACTTGCCCGCGTTCTCCAGTGTGAGAAACAATCTAATCCGGCATGTGGTGTGTGTTCATCGTGTACCAAGTTGAAAACGCTGCAGCATCCGGATGTTCGTTTCATAACGGCGCTGCCGGTTGGGAAGGGAGAAAAGAGCGACGACTCCCCCCTTGCTAAGCTGGCCGAGGATGAAGTACGGGTTATCCAGGAACAACTCAAGCTCAAGGGCTCGAACCCATACTATCGTGTGATGATTCCCAGGGCCAACATCATCAAGATCAACAGCATCCGCGAGGTGAGGCGTGAATCTGCGATGACGACATTCGGACACAGAAAGCGTGTTTTCATCATCTCGCACGCCGATGAAATGGGAGAGGAAGCGTCCAACACGATCCTGAAGACGCTTGAGGAGCCGCCGGGTGACACTCTTCTCATCCTGACAACGTCACGCCCGGAAAATCTCCTGCCGACGATTCGGTCTCGATGCCAGAATGTCCGTTTCGATCCATTAACCGAAGAGGATATCCAGAACGCTCTGGTGGAGAGAGAGAAGATTGTGGAGAGTCAGGCTCTGTCGATTGCCCGCTTGGCGAATGGAAGCTACGTCCGCGCACTGGAGCTTCTGCAGGAAGACGTTGCTCAGTTGAGGCAGGATGTTGTTGCGTTCGTCAAACGCATCCTGGGAACGGACACGGTTGCACTCTCTCACGACATTGAAGCTCTCTCCGCATCGAGAGACCGCGAGAAGGTCGTTCACTTTCTGACATTGATGTTGATGTGGTTTCGCGATGCATTCGTCCTCACACAAGGTGGAGAGATAATCAACCTCGACCAGCAGGAAGACTTGAAAAGATTCACGGCAAAGTTTCCGTCCGCCGACCTGGTAGGCGCCATAGCTGAAGTAGAACGAGCTATTTCTCTTGTTTACAAAAATGGGTACATTAATCTGGTTTTGTTACTCCTGGCAACCCGAGTAAGAAAGTCGATTCAACCCGAGAATTCCGGTAAAGCAATTCGAGTTCAGGTCTGAAATGTTCAAACCAAAACGCATTCTGGTTACTGCGGCTTTGCCATACGCAAACGGACGGATTCACCTCGGTCATCTTGCGGGTGCATACATTCCTGCCGATCTCTACGTTCGGTATCAGCGCCTGAAAGGAATGGAGATCGCATTCATCTGTGGGTCTGATGAACATGGTGTGCCGATTACATTAACTGCAGACACGGAGGGGATCATGCCGCAGGCTGTGGTGGATCGCTACCATGAGGTGAACAAGGACGCGTTCGAACGGTTGGGGATCAGTTTCGATAATTATTCGCGTACATCACTCCCACTTCACCACGAGACCGCGCTGGAGTTCCTCCTCGACTTTCAGAAGCGCGGCATTTTGAAAGAAAAGAAGGAGGAACAGTTC
>JACQVJ010000336.1 GCA_016209805.1 Ignavibacteriota bacterium | reverse complement strand
GCCTTTTTCCAGCACAACGTCTACCACTACTTCACCGCCGATGAGCATACGCTGATCGCAATCGCGAATGCCGAGCGCTTGCGCGAGCAGCAGGGAGTCCTGCGTGAGGTGTTCCGCAATCTCCGACGCAAGGACGTGCTCTATCTTGCGATACTGCTTCATGACATTGCCAAACCCCGTGGCGTCGCGGACCACGAGGTCACGGGCGTTGCCATGGCCAGGGATATCCTCGACCGGCTCGGCATGCTGGAGTCATTCCCGGACATCGCGTTTCTGGTCCGAAATCATCTCATCATGGAACAGATCGCATTCCGCCGGAACATCCACGATCCCGAGACGATAAAAGAGTTTGCGGCGCGGTTCGAACGCCCAGAGCAGTTGGACTATCTCTATCTCCTCACCTATGCAGATCTCTCTGCGGTGAACATCAACGTGTGGACGGATTGGAAGTCTTCTCTCCTGCAGGAATTGTATCAGCTTACGTCGGAGGTGTTGCGGCGCAATCTCGTGGGTGCACAGATCGAGGAGTACCACCAGTCAAAACACGAAGCCGCCGTTGGAGGTCTGGTCGACAGGCTGAGCGTATCGTTTCCTCGAGAGGAAGTCCACCGCCACCTGAACGGTATCCAGAACGAGTCATACGTCTCGCTCTTCACGGAACATGAGATCAGTCAGCATATCCACAAGAGCAGCTCAGCGGAGCCGGTCTCCACTCTGTTCAAGCATCAGGAGGGATACACGGAGATCACGGTGATCGCGCAGGATGCGCCGTTCGCCCTCTCGAAATTCTGTGCGGTCCTTGCTGCAAACGATGCGAACATCTTCGACGCCAACATCTTCACTCGCGACGACGGAATCATCATCGATCGATTTCGTGTGAGTGATGCCATGAGCAGGCAGCAGCTCGACCAGCGCGTATGTACAAAGATTGCGCAGGACTTGAATGAAGTAATGGAAGGGAGGCTGAATGTTCAACATCTCTTCGATGCGCACAGGCGAAAGTGGAAGCGGAGATCAAGGCTGCCGGTGAACCCCAACATCAGGACTGCGGTCGAGTTTGAGGATAACCCTCGCTTCACGATTATCGATGTCTATGCGCCGGACTCTCTCGGCTTCTTGTACAGAGTGACTGAAACGATCTCGCGTCTCGGCCTTGACATTTACTTTGCAAAAATCGCGACCCGCGTAGATGGTATCGTGGATGCATTCTACACGTTGAGTAGAACCGGAAATACAGTAACGGATCCGGAACAGCGCGAGACGATCAGGCTGGAGATATTGAACACCATCAGGCTGCTGGCCGAGCAACAGCTTGCATGACGTTTTGTGCAGGCTGATTCCATGGCACCTGTTCTTCCCTCTTTTGTGACAAAGGTGAACACAAAACCCATAGGCGTTTTTGATAGCGGCATAGGTGGGCTGACCGTTGTGCATGCGTTGACCCAACGGCTTCCTCACGAGAACATCGTCTACTTCGGCGATACGGCCCGGGTTCCTTACGGCCCGAAGTCCCCGCAAGTTGTGCGGGAGTACGCGGCGCAGGACGTCGATTTCCTCATATCGAAGGATGTGAAGTTGATTGTCATTGCGTGCAACACTGTCTCCGCGGTGGCCCTTGACATTGTCCAGAAACGTGCAAAAGTACCGGTTGTCGGAGTGATACACCCCGGGGCAAAGGCGGCGACGGAGGCAACGAAGAAGAAGCGTGTCGGCATCATCGGAACCATCGCGACCGTTAATAGCAATGCCTACACGAATGCGATCCGACAGCTCAATGCCGGCGTGCAGGTGTTTGCGCAACCGTGCCCCCTTTTTGTGCCACTGGCTGAAGAAGGATGGACAGACCACAAGGTGACCGAGCTTGTAGCGAAGGAATATCTGTTTCCCCTCAAGCTTGAGAAGATCGACACACTGATTCTTGGCTGTACACACTATCCCCTCCTGAGTGGTGCGATCAGAGGGGTGATGGATTCTAATGTGAAGTTGATTGATTCCGGCGAAGCCACGGCAGAGGAAGTTGAACGGATGCTCGATGAGAAAGGGCTGCGCAATCCGAGTAAGCACAAGCCGCGTCTTCAGTTCTATGTAAGCGACCTTCCCGCAAAATTCATGGAGATCGGCGAGCGATTCCTTGGCCAGAAATTAGGACGAGTCCACAGAGCGGAAGGATTTTGAACAATGCAAAATGAAAAAATGCAAAATGCAAAAGGGAAAAAGGCAAGACCCGAAACCCGAAACCTTGAACCTCTAACCTCTAACCTTGAATCCTGAACCCTGAACCTTCTCATGCCCGTTCGTGACATTCTCCAACTTGGAAATCCAACTCTTCGGGTGAACTGTGATCCCGTCAGGACTTTTGATACGGAGGAGTTGCAGAGTCTGCTTGTCGACATGCGTGAAACGCTCAACGACTTCAGAGCGCGAAACGGGTTTGGACGTGGGATTGCCGCTCCGCAGATTGGTGTGACACAACGAGTGGTTTTCATTCAAGTTGAAGAACCGATCGCTCTCGTCAATCCAACTATCACAAAGAGAAGTCGCAAGCAGATTGTTTTGTGGGATGACTGCTTCAGCTTTCCGAATCTTCTCGTCAAAGTGCGTCGTCATCTCAAGATTGAAGTGCGATACCATGACGAGCATGGGAAGAGGCACTCGCTCAAAGCTGAAGGAGCCATGTCGGAGCTTCTGCAACATGAGATCGACCACATCAACGGAATCCTCGCCATCGATCGGGCCATCGATTCGAAACACATAGTGTTCAGGTCGGAGTTTGAGAAGTGGAAGGCATCGGGGAAGGAGATCATCCTATAGGACCTTCCTCGCCACGAAGGAGAAATGAACAGCACCCCGCTTGCACGATCATTCGTTCTCGTTTTTCTGCTCCTTTGTGCCATTGAACAGGTCTCCGCGCAGCAGAAGATTCAGTTCGAGTATTCTTCGACACTTCCATACAATCTTCCGCTCCCCCTTACCATTCGACAGTCGGGGATGCCTGATATTTCTCTCACCGCTAAGTATGGCTCCAAACCGCTCGTCATTCCGATCACATGGATCTGGCGTCTCGCGTACTGGTCGGGCACATCGGGATGGGCGTTGCAGGCAGTACACCACAAGCTCATACTGGAGAACAGACCGGGCGAAGTGGAGGAGTTTGTCATTTCTCACGGCTTCAATCTCTTCACTATTGTTCGAAGTTGGGAGATCGAGGAGCACATCGTTCGCGCGGGAGCGGGCGTTGTGGTCGCGCATCCTGAGAACACCATCCGCGGCAAGAAACATCCCGAGGACCGCGGGATATTCAACTGGGGGTATTACATTGGTGGCCCGACGCTCACATTCTCTGCGTCGCGACAATTTCCGCTTCCGTTTCGTTTCTATTTCAACGCCGAAATCACAGCACACGCGACATATGCCTCGGTGCCGGTGGTGGATGGCAATGCCAGACTCTATAGTTTCGTTTTTGCGTTGACACTTGGACTGGGAGTGGATCTTTACATTAGTAGTAGCCGCTTGTTAGCTGGCGGCAGACCTGGTCTTAATTTACACACCCAAAGGGAAGCTCGTTTGTTATAAACGACTTCACAGGTCGATTCAGTTGGAGAAGGCAGGCGCTTGCGAACGGAAAAACCTCCGTGGACGCTTGAAGCGCCAGCGTGAAACCTGCAGTATGCCGTTCTCGCGCGTGTCGCTAGTCCCGAACATGGAACCTCCGCCGGATGGCAAGTGCCAATAGAAAAATGAGGATGCCACCCAGAATTGACTCTAACGTTGCAACAGTTGGAAACAGTATGGGTGACTTCGCCATCAACGTCGGATACAGCGGATTCTTCTCGCTGTTCCAGGGCCCTATAAGGAACAATCGCGCCGCTGAAACGGCCAGTCCGTGCGGAAGGGCGGACAAAAGGACTTCCCAACTCACGGTCGCGACACCCCATACGGTGTACATGACCCCGAACATTGGAAGGAGTACAACCAGCAACCACCCAAGCGGTCGAGCAATGGAGTCCCCATAGTTACTCAGCCATCTGTAAAAGAGGGAGACTATCTTCTCTGACCACAACATGCTGCACAGGGATGTCCGAGCGAACATTTCGTAACGGTGGAACATACGTTCTCGTGGTTTGTCCGCGGCTTTTTCCATCGCCTGCCGGAGGGCACGGCATCCACGTTCGAGTTCCCGCAGCCGGCAGTCCCGGCTGTTGCGTTCGCGTTCCCGCTTTTCACGCTCTGTGACCAAAGCTACGGTCTGATTGCCAGCGTTGGCGCGCTCTCGCCGATCGAGTTCCGCCTTGGCCCACTCCTCTGCATCCGTCCGGGCCGCATCACGCGTAGCCGAACGCTGGCCTTCGAATGCCTGATCTGCAGCAGATTCGCGTGGCCAGTCGAGTACGACTTCATCTTTGAAAACCACGCCATCGAAAGCGGCCATTGCGCGAAAGCCCTCGTTCCCGGACGCAGTTTGAAATCGTGCCGGGCCATGAAATCGCGCCCGATTGAATGCGCCATGCCAATATCGTGCGACCTCTGGCCAGGTGATGTTTTCGAACGATGCGGTCTTCTCGAAGACCGCCGACGAAAAGTCCATTCTGCCCAGGAACCGCGCATCCCAGAACCCAACGTCGTCGGCGAATGTCGCTTCGTCAAAATGACAGCCGCCATGGAAACCAGCAGATATAAACCAAGCGCTACCTTTGAAGACGCATTGAAAAAACGACGTGCAGCCGCGATTGTAGAAACCATCGGGAGCACGTCCTTGCTCATCAGCGTATGTGCGTCTGGGCCGGCTGATCTTAATAGACTTCTCATCCTGATAAAGGGTAAGCCCCCAAAGAACAGCTTCCATTTTGCCGGAGAAAGTGGCGCGTTCAAAAGTCGCGAGGGCCGAGAACAAGCAACCATCGAATACGACTCCATCAAAAAAGGATGAGTCCGCAAAATCTGCAACCCTCGAAAAGGCAGCTTGTGAAAAGTTGCCGATCTTGAAAAAACTGGCCCGCCTAAACATGATCTCGCCAGAAAACTTCGCGAACTTAAAACTTCCTCCCTTGCTGAAAACAGCCTGACCAAAAACAGCGTTACCTGAGAAGGTTGCCCCTTGGAAACTTGCGCGTCCCAAAAACAGGCTGTCGTAGAAGCTGGCTTCATGGCCGAACGTACAACGTGAATAGTCTGTTACACCACTGACGGACCCTCCCGATTCGTCGTTGCTTCCGATAAACGCTGTTCGCTGGCAGTTCAGATGCAAAGGCTTTTCTCGCCCTTGGGGGTGCGTAACGGCACGCCGCAGGACGGTACCCTGAAGCTGTGCTCGATTGTCTTTCGCGTAGCGGCTTCCCTCAAGTTCGATAACAGTCGATTCTGCCGCAGCACCGATTCGTCTTGCAATCAGCGATTCGAGCTGCTCCCACTTCTGATCCTTGAGGTTTGCCTTCCAAGTCGGTTGCCCGGACTTCGTCCTCGGCGGCAGATGTGCGATATGGAAGAGTGTGCCATCGCACTCCTTCAATTCACCGGCCGCTTTCATCACCTCGTCATCACGTAGAGCGCCGGTATCGGGATCCCGTCGCCAATAGTCCTGGAGCATTGTTTCGACGCGAGAAACCGAACCTGAAAGAAGGCTTGGCCTGTTGTCTGGAACAAAACCGCCGCCGGTAAAGTGATAACTACCGCTTCTTTGCTGGACAAGCCGGATGGCGTGCTTGTTATCTGACAGTCGGGCCCAGCTATAGTCCAACTGCCACCATAGCTCCCACCATTCTTGCTCAACCTGTTCCAGGGTTTTCATAGAACTATGCCCTGATCGGTACTTGCCAGGCGGGCAATCATTCCGCCAGTCGCGCCGCCCGGCAGCTCCAGCCGCTGGTTAGGCGACCCATCGGGTTTCGCCCGATTCTTGTTTACAAGAAACTCTCCATATC
>JACQVJ010000338.1 GCA_016209805.1 Ignavibacteriota bacterium | reverse complement strand
GGCCTCCTCACTTGTTTCCGGTTTTAGACCGAGCACAACATCTCCATACATCTGCACGAACCGGCGATACGAATCATAGGCGAAGCGGGGGTTCTTCGTCCTGCCGATCAGACCATGCACAGTTTCATCGTTCAGCCCGAGGTTCAGAATGGTATCCATCATGCCGGGCATGGAGAACGCGGCACCCGAGCGGACCGAGACGAGGAGAGGATTTTTCAGATCTCCAAACTTCTTCCCCATATGCTTCTCAATCATACGCAGGCCCTTGATCACCTGCTTCTCAAGTTCACGCGGATACTTCTTATTGTGCTTGTAGTAATGCTTACAGACGTCCGTTGAGATCGTGAATCCGGACGGGACGGGGAGCCCTATGTTTGTCATTTCCGCGAGGTTTGCTCCCTTACCTCCGAGGAGGAACTTCATATCCGCACTCCCATCCGCTTTTCCTTTTCCAAAAACATACACGTATTTCATTGGTTCTTCCTTACGTATTATGTACTTCGCTTATGATTCCTGAATGTGTGATGATATTCTGTGCCGCGCCGAACCATTCAACGCGTGCATGTATGTTGTCAACACACCTTTCGAACATGGGTTCTCGACGTCGCTCATCCGTTCGGGGTGCCACTGAACGAGCAAAAGGAAGGGACGCCGATCCGAATCCTCCCACTCCAGTGCTTCCACAAGTCCATCTGCTGACAGCGCCGCGGCACGAAGCCCTTCGCCGAGCCGATCAACTGCCTGGTGATGGTTAGTGTTGACCTCCCCCTTGTTCTCTCCGACGATTTCGTGAAGCATCGTTCCTTGGACAACTTCAATTGCATGGACCCGCTCCGGCTCCTCTTTCTTTTTCGAGTGATTTCCAAAACCAGCCTGTTGCACATCCAGCATCATCGATCCGCCCATCGCAACATTGAAGACCTGCATACCTCTGCAAATGCCGAGAATCGGCAGCTTCATCCGTAACGCCGCTTCGACCAGGTGGAATTCAAACTCATCCCGCGTCGTGTTCACGTCCTTCACCACATCGTGTCCATCGGTGCGGCCATAGAACCGGGGATGAATATCGCCGCCGCCCGTCAACATCAGTCCGTCGCACCTTAATAGCTCATCGGCATTATGATCAGCATGCGAGAGTTTTATTATGCGCGCAGCCGGGGCAAGAGTGCGAACCCACGTCTCATAATGCTCGAACGTCGTCTTCCCTGTGTCTGTAATTCCAAGTACCATTAGTTGACACCCTTCTCAAGACACGCATCCACCATTGCCAGTAGCTGCTCCTCGCCTGCAATAATCTCCACCACGATCTGAGGGAAGTAGAGTTCTTCAATGGCGTTCATTATCGATGGACTCGCCGCCAATCGAACAGCGTCTTTTTCGGTGGTGAGACAGATCTCAGCTCCGGTGCGATGCAATAGTGCCGCAACTGATTCCACATCATGAGAATCATACGTGTGATGATCGCGGAATCTCATCTCTCCGGCTATTCGGAACCCGTACGTTTTCAGTGTTCTCACAAACCCGTCGTGATCCCCGACGCCGCTAAACGCTATCGCCTTCTTATCCTTCAGTCTATCTGCTTCAACAGGCATGCTGTCAATCGCCCGGCGAAGTGAGCGAACAGCATATCTGGTTTTTACTATCGGACCCGAATACCAACTGCTCAACCTCTCCTCCAAGCCGAGAGCTTCATCATGCGTTTCCATCTTCGACCAAACTACCACGTTCGCACGACGAAGGGCGCTCCACGGTTCGCGCATCCTCCCCGCGGGCAGCAAAAGACCCGGAAGGATATCTCTCTCTACGTCCAGAACGACGATATCGAGATCGCGGGCAAGATACCGATGTTGGAACCCATCATCGAGGAGAAGCAGTTCTGCATCAAGATCCTGGATGGCAACAGCAGCAGCTTCGACACGGCTCTCGCCGACAACAACACACGCTGCAGGAAATTTCCTCGCCATCTGAACGGGTTCATCACCACCCTGCATGGCATCTACCTTCACCGATTTCCCGTCAGACACGACCACAACCCCTTTCGACCGCCGCTTGTATCCGCGGCTAATGATCGCCACACGCCGTTTCTTCAAGCAGTAGTCCGCTAAGTACTCTACCAGAGGCGTCTTTCTAGTTCCTCCCACAGTCAGATTGCCGACTGCAATCACCGGAACGGCGACACGGGTCGTTCTCAACACCCCAAGATCAAACGCCTTGTTGCGACCTGCAACAACAAGAGAATAGAGCCATGACAACACGAAGGAAAACAGTCGGGGAAGCGAAAAAAGAAACGCTCTCTGAAAGTATGAAGGTTGCGAAACCTCTATTGGGTCGCCTCCTTGAGCTGCCGCTCCACGCGTTCGAGTTTGTCAAATGCCCTGTACCTTTGATGCAATCCCTTCAAGGAAATGAGGATACCCACCTTATCATCCATAAGACGGCGATATTCCTCCGATGACGTGTACTCTTTGTTGTTTTTTTTCAGTGCAGCGATCCGGACATCGATTATCTTAAGTCCCACATCAAAACTCCGCTCGGCAGTCTGATCCCTATCGACTTTCATATATGCGCGGCCAAGCTGCCGGTAATAGCTGCCAATATACGGCGACTCCTTGAACTTCTCGGTAGCGTCCTTTGCAATGATGACGGCATTCGCATAGTCGTTAACGTTCAAGTACCCGAGAATCAGATTGAGGTATTGGCGGTCGTAAGGATATGCCTCTTGATTCTTCTTTGCGTACCTGAGATACAACTTGTGTTCCTCGAGTGTAGAACAAATCTCGGAGAGTCGCTCATACAAATCTGAGTCATTCGCGCCGAGGGAATCGAGCTTCGCATAGTACGTCAGTGATCGTTTGAAATTGTCCAGTCTCCCCCGACTCTTTTCCGGCTCCCGCACTCCCAGATCGTAATAGAGCGCACCAAGGTCTGCAATCGGCTCGCGATATGCCGGATCAAGAGAGACGGCACGCTTCAGCAGAATCGCGGCACTGTCGAGCTGTTGTCGGAGGTACAGTTGATGGCCCCGCACGAAGGCCGTTTCCTTCGTGTCGAGAACCGGAATGGAAGAAGGTGCCTTCGTTGTCTCCGGTTTCGGCCCGCACGATCCAATCAAAGCCCCGATGAAAAGTGTCAATGCCGTACGTCGAGGGAACCTCATGCCGCCTCTCCAAGAGAAATAATCCCCTCAGCAACCTTCGCCGATGCCCCCGGCCCCCCGAGTTTTGACTTGATAACCGATAACTCGGACCGCATCAACCTCGCGTACTCGTCGTCTTCAATGAGTCTCTTCACCTCCTTGCACAACTTGTCTGGTGTCAGATCGTGCTGGATAAGCTCCGGCACAACCTTCTTTCCCGCCACAATGTTGACGAGACCAATGTATGGAACGCCGACGAGCATTCGACCGATGGCAAAGGTGACAGGAGAAGTCTTGTACACCATGACCATTGGTGTTGCAAACCATCCCGTCTCGAGTGTGGCCGTTCCCGACGTGACAATTGCCGCGTCGGCATGGTGCATCAGATCGTATGTGCTGTTTTGAACAATTACAATCCCCTCCCGATCAGCAATGTAGCTGCGAAGAAGATCAACGCCGAGATTGGGGGCAACTCCAACTGCGATCTGCAGTTTGTGTGAGGTTCGAAGTTTCGACGCCGCTTCGACCATGGTGGGTAAAATGTTTTCGACTTCCTGCTTTCGGCTGCCGGGGAACAACGCAAGGAGCTTGAGATCAATATCCCATCCGTGTCTTTGAAAGAACTCGCTCCGCTCCATCGAAGAGCCGATCTTCTCTGCAAGCGGGTGCCCGACGAACTCCACATCCATCCCTTCCTGTCGGTATATATC
>JACQVJ010000335.1 GCA_016209805.1 Ignavibacteriota bacterium | reverse complement strand
GAATAATCGCCAGCGGTTCCCGCTGCTGTTGAGGTCAAGAGTTTGTCTGTTGCCTTGTCAAGACGGATCTGGCCGCTGAGATCGACACTCGATCCGCCGCCAATGTCGATCAACGCGCCTGCGCGACCGCCGAACATTCGCGACGAAACTTCTGAACTGTAACCGGTTACACTGTTCGTCGAGTCGAAATTTGAGTTTCCATACATGAATGAGAAACCAAGATCAAGCATCCCAAGATCCAACGCCCCAACCAATTCCCACACGTTTCTCACCCCTGTGCTGCCATCGGGGTTGATGTGTGGAGCCTGTGTCGGGCGCTGTGCAATCGTCCCGATCAAGCCGCCAATTGCATTCACGGCAGAGGGATCGTAACTGAACACACCCCCCAAGAAGAACTGGTTGTTGATCTCAAACGAAACCCCCACATTTTGGGTGTTGTAACCATTGTCGCCCGTCGAAACTCCTGTAAGGGTTCCGCCTCCGACGTTCATCCACCCATAGTCACCGTACATCACCTGATAGGCTGGATTAACAAGGAGAAACGCCGGATCCTCATAGATGTAGGGATTCAACACCAACCCGGCTCCGAATTGGGTGCCGCCCATTGCGATGTGGCGCGCAATTCCTCCCCACTTCGCCTGTGCAAATGCAGAGCCTCCTACCATCGCAATCAGTAACGCTATGGTAGCAAATCGTTTCATATAACCTCCGGAGTATGTTGTAAATTGTTTATGGATTAGGGTGGACACAAAAGTCGGGGGAAATATACTTGTCCGTGAATCAAATGTCAATACATACGCTACTCTTTTATTGGGTGCCGATTTTTCGGAGAACCTTTTCAAATCTCGAAACCGCATAATCCACGTGTTCCGGTCTGATGATGAGGGGAGGCAACCACCGGAGTGTCCTGTTATTCGTAAGATTTAGAAGCACTTTCTCCTCAAAAAGGGATTCCACAACCTTGGTTCCATCAACAAGCAAATCGACTCCGATCATCAATCCAAGCCCTCGGAGATCGGCCACGTATTTGGGGTATGAAGTTCGTATCATCTCCAGTTGGCCTTTGAGGTATCCACCCATTTTTTCTGCGTTCTGCATAACACCGTTGTCGATTAGTTCAGTCAGCGTTGCAATGCCGGCGGCGCATGCAACAGGATTCCCACCAAATGTCGATCCATGAACTCCCGGAGTGAATACGTCTGAAAGCTTCTCTTCCCCCATGAATGCTCCGAGCGGCAAGCCTCCACCAAGAGCTTTCGCAATCACAACGATGTCCGGGCGGATATCGAAATAGTCGAAGGCAAAGAATCTCCCGGTTCTCCCAACTCCTGTCTGAATTTCATCCGCAATGATCAGGAAGCCGTACTTCTCCCGAAGCCGTGCGAGCTCAAGGACATACTCTCTCGAAACAAGATTGACCCCCCCTTCACCCTGAACGAATTCAAGCACAACGGCAAGCGTCTGCTGATCGACCTTCTGTCGTAACTCCTCAACATCATTGAATGCAAGAAGGTCCGTATTGGGGAGGAATGGCTCATATCCATCACGGTACTTCCCACGTCCCGACACCGAAAGCGAGCCAAGTGTTCTCCCATGGAACGAATCGGTCAACCCATAGATTGCAGTTTTCCTCGCGTCGCGGCCCCATCGTCGGGCGAGTTTCAGGGCTCCCTCAAGAGCTTCAGTGCCACTGTTCGTAAAAAAAATCCTCGCGAATCCTGTTAGTTTGATTAGCCGCTCGGCAAGCTCGATCTGAGTATCCTGGTAGAACGTGTTGGAGACATGGATATACCTCTTGAGTTGTCGCTCAATCGCGCTGTTGACTCTTGGATGGTTATACCCGAGCGCGTTCACCGCGATTCCGGCAAACATATCGAGATATCGTTCACCCTGCTTCGTGAAAAGGTGAACCCCTTCCCCTCTCTCGATATCGAGTCGAAGACGATTGTAGGTCTTGAAGAAGTAACGAGATTCTCTTGCTGCAATATCCATTATTATTCTGTGCTTGCCATGATCGTCAGAAGCCTGTCGATGAACTTCACCCGGTTGATCAGCTCTGTTTCAGTGCCATCGTTCACAATAATGAAGTCAGCCCGAGCGAGCTTCTTCTTCACGTCCATTTGCGACTTGATCCGGTTGAGGATATGCTTGCGAAGGCTCTTATCCCGAACCATGACTCGCTTGATCCTTGTCTCCTCTTTTGCATCAACAACGATTGTACGATCGAGTCGTTTGTCCATACCGGTTTCGTAGATCAATGCAGCTTCAATAAGTATGTAAGGAAATCTTTGTTGCTCGGGAAGTTCTCTGACCTGCCTGTCGATCTCGGAGAATACATAAGGATGAACGATTTGGTCGAGTTGATGTTTCAGCGCATGGTCGGCGAAAACGATCTTGGCAAGCCTTCTTCTCTCCAGGCGACCGTCACGTGAGTATATCTTGTGGCCGAACGTTTCGATGATGCT
>JACQVJ010000040.1 GCA_016209805.1 Ignavibacteriota bacterium | reverse complement strand
CGGTTGAGCTAGAGCGGTTCCTATAGTCCCAGCCATCAAATCAGAACCTCGTGGAGAGTTTCAAAAGAAAGCTAACTGGCAGGTCTAAATTTACGCGATTGAAGAGATACTTTCCACTTCATTTACAACCTGCAATGGGAACATACAAGCTCAAAACTGACTGATATCCCTTCCGAACACCTTCGCCTTCACCCAATCGAACACGACAAGCACTTTGTTCTTGATGCTGACAATTCTTGAGAGGTACGCCGAGCGCCAGAACAACCATGTTGTCCATCCGCGGCCCTTGAAGTTCTGCAGGTCCGCTAGAGCCTTATTGCTGCCGATGTATGCGAGCATGCCGAGATGTTTGTAATGGAATGGCTCGACGGACTTCTTCCTTGCACGTTTGGTGAGCGACCGGGCGAGATACTTTCCTTCCTGCTGTGCAACTTGCGATGTGGCAGGAAGAGGCGCCCCTTCCACGACGCTGCAATCACCAAGCGCGTAAATGCTCTCAAGGCCTTTCACACGGAAATACTTGTCTACAATGATCCTTGATCGTTCATCTTTCGGCAGCTTAATCCTCTCAACAAATGGTGTCGGACCGTTGCCGGTGCTCCAGAGCAGAAGGCCGTATGGGATTTCTGAGCCGTCGCCGAGGTGGATAATCTCTTTGCCGACTTTCACGACAGGTGCTTCGGTCAACACGTTGATGCGCTGTCGCCGAAACAAATCGGTTGCATATCGACGGAGTTTGTCGTCGAACGTGTTCAGGATCTCCTTTGTTGCCTCAACAAGAGTTATCTTTGCCTGAGTGACGAGTTGAGGGTACGATTTTCGCAGGTCTTCAACCATGAAATCATGAAGCTCGGCTGCGAACTCCACACCAGTTGGTCCTCCACCACAAACCACAAAATGCACAAGGCGCTGCCGCTCTTCGATGCTGAGTGATGGAAGATTTGCGCGTTCGAAGCATTGGATAATGCGTTGACGCAATTCGCGTGCATCGTGTAGCTCCTTCAGAAACAATGCATACTCGGCTACGCCGGGAACGTCAAATGTGTTACTCACAGCGCCCACGGCCACTACGAGGATGTCGTATTCAACTTCAAACTCATCGGGCTGGGCTACTCCCATGCAGGATGTGATTCGTCGTTCAGTGTCGACATCGTGTGCGGAGGCATGATAGAAGCGGATGTCCCGCCGAGCGTGGCGAATAGGTTCGATGATGCTTCGGAATTCGATTGTACCCACCGTGGTACTGGGGAGCAACGGGGTGAAGAGGAAGTGGTTCCGCGGGCTCACAACTGTGACATTGTAGTCGTCCCTCAGGTGCTTGATGAGATTAAACGCACCGAAGCCTGTTCCGAGTATGACAAGTCGCGGACGTGAGTCGGGCATGGCGGAGTGATGCAGTAATGGGAAACCGGAGTACTTTTCCCTTTGGATCTATGAGTTGTAGTGGAGTTTGATCTCGACAGGTAACACTTCATTCATCGAGCCGGTTCTGTAACCTTGGAGATCCAGAGTCACGTAAATGAATCCGAGATCCTTCAAACGTTCAACCACTTGTTCTCGGAGCTTTGCGTTCATGAAGCGGTCGATTTCCTCATTGCCAACTTCTATGCGGGCGGTTCGCTCGTCGTGGAAACGAACCCGGAAGGATCGGAATCCATGATCGCGCAATAGCGTCTCTGCGTTATCGATCTTCACGAGGTTTTCCTTCGTGATTGCCATTCCGTATGGGAACCGGGATGAGAGACAGGCAAACGCCGGCTTGTCCCATGTTGGCAGGCCAAGCTGCTTCGACAGCTCGCGAACCTCCGCTTTGCTGAATCCTGCTTCAAGAAGTGGAGATCGTACATTCTTTTCTGCTTTCGCTCTCATGCCGGGGCGGAAATCTCCGACATCGTCCGTGATGGTGCCGTCGGCAATCCACCCAAGGTGCTCCCGCTCTGCAATTATCCCCAGCTTGCCAAAGAGCTCCGTCTTACAGAAGTAACACCTGTCAGGGGGATTCTCCTTGAACTTCAGAACGTCGGTTTCCTCGGTGTTGACGACGATATATCGAATGCCTATGGCGTCAGCAAGTGCGACTGCTTCTTCGAACTCTCTCGTCGGATACGTTTCGGATCGTCCGATCATGGCAACGGCCCTGTCGCCAAGGACGTCGACGGCGATCTTTGCAAGAAGCGTGCTGTCGACACCGCCCGAGTAACCAATTGCCACGCTCCCCATCTCTCTCAAGATGGCTTGCAGTGTTTCATATTTCTCCGAAGTTGTCGGTGCAATCATCGCATCTCCGATTCATGAAAAAAATCCTGTCTGGGTAAAGCCGGACAGGATCAATATACAAAATGAGTGAGTAAATTCTCACCCGGGAACTACTTCCGCAGCAAGTTCTTGAACTCCTTGATCGATCTGACTCCCGGGTACTCCTCCTCGAAGTCCTTTCTCTTTGCAGGGTCGAGTTGAAAGGAGTTCTTCAGTGATTCAATTGCTTCGAGCGGCCTGTTCAGTACGAGCAGGACTTTCGCTCTGCTGTAGTATGGATCGGCGCTTTGCGGATTGGCGTCAATCGACTTGTCGAATGCCTTCAGAGCCTGCTTGAAGTAACCGAGCTCGAACAGCGTTTCACCGTAATCGAGCCACGCCTCGTGATTCGAGGGCTCAAGTTTTGTAACCATCCTGTAGCTGATGAGTGACTCCCGGAGCTTGCCGGTATTGTAGAGAAGATCCGCTTTGGCGTACCACAGTTCGGGATAGTCCTTACAGAGTGATAACGCCTTGTTATAGTCATTCAATGCCCGCTTGTACTGCTCAAGCGAGTCGTAACAGCTTCCTCGACCGAAGTAGGATTCGTAATGAGTAGGATCGTATTTGAGAGCCTGCGTGAAGCAACGAATCGCTTCATCGTACAAGGTCATTTCTTCGAAGGCATTCCCTAAGTTGTGCCAGGCAGGCACGTCCTTTTCATCGAGTCGCAGGGTCTCTCTGTAGCAGGCGATCGCATCCTGCAAGCGACCCATGTTCGCGTATGCGTTTCCCTTGTTGTACCATGCCGCGGGAAAATTTTCGTGGATGGCGAGAGCCATCTCGTAGCTCTCGATTGCCTTGTAGTAATTGACCATTCTGTTCAACACAATTCCCCGGTTATACCATGCGTTATGGTTAAACGGGTCGAGCTTCAAATGTTCATCATAACACCTGAGTGATTCCTCGGGAAAGTCCAGGAAGTCGTAACAGTACCCCAACTCGTACCACGCATCACGATGCTCCGGATTTCCTTCGATGATGAACTTGAAGATCTGAATGGCGTCGTTGTAGTTGCCTTTCTTCTCGAGTGCGATTGCCTTGTTAAGGAGAGCCTCTTCGTTGGTGGGGTCAAGCTCCAGTGCCCTCTCGAATGATGCAAGCGCGTCATCGATGCGCCCGAGATCGTCGAGGGCGATACCTTTGTTGATCAGGAGTTCAGGATCAACAGGATTAAGGCTGAGGGCCCTGTCATAGCATTCGACGGCCTCTTCGTATCTGTAGAGGTTGCCGAGGATGATCCCCTTCCGCTGCCATGTGTCTGCGCTGTAGGGAATGAACTCCAGAAGCTGCGTAATGAAGTGGAGTGCCTCGTCGTATTTCTCTTTCTCGAAATAGTAATTAACAATCTCTTCAAGTGCTTCGATATTGGTGATGCCGGACGAGCCGTCCTTCAGCATATCCTTCAGCTTATTCACCTCATCGTCAATACGATCCTTCTTTCGCTGCTCGTTCTCAGCATCGTCATCGTCGTAGTTCGTAAAGTCGAAAATGCTCATCCGCTGTACCTCTCTCAGAAGTGGGCGAATGCAGAAATTCAATGCCCAACCGAAACTTACTCGTAACTGGAATCAAGTAAAAGAAAAATGGAACGGAAGTCAAGGAATTGGTTTCCATGGAAACGCACGTCCAACGTTTCATGAGGTGCGATTTTGGCCAAATTGATTTTCAGGGCTGAATGGGTTATATTCAACCTCTGGTTTTGAATGATCAGCGAGAACATTGACACTCTAAGACAAAGGATATCAAGTACATGCGCCCGTGTCGGGCGAGATCCTCTGAGTGTTACCCTTCTCGGGGTGTCAAAAACGTTTTCGACGGAGGCGATCCGTGAGGCCGTTCGAGCCGGTGTCGCAGATATAGGAGAGAATTACGTTCAGGAACTCCTTGGCAAGAGGAAGAACCTGATGGAGGAGGCAATCCGATGGCACTTTATCGGACATTTGCAATCGAACAAAGTGAAGTACATTAGTGAGTGGATTCATCTCATCCACGCGGTCGATAATGCAGGCCTGGCGGAGGAGATCGACAAGCGGGCACGACAGGCTGGACGTGTGATTGATGTTCTGGTTGAAGTAAACACGACCGGCGAAGCAAGCAAGTTTGGGATCAGGCCCGAGGCAGCGCTTAAGTTTGTACAAGGCCTGCATGCGTTTGGGAACATCCGTATTGCAGGTTTGATGACCATCGGTCCTTTCCTGCCGGACCCGGAGGCCTCACGACCAATGTTCCGCCAATTGAGGCTGCTGGGCGAAGAGCTGAAAGACCTCGACCAATCGAATGTGGAAATGAAACATCTTTCAATGGGCATGACGGATGATTTTGAAGTAGCCGTTGAAGAGGGGGCAACTATCGTTCGCATCGGCACAGCGATTTTCGGTTCCAGAAGAAAATTCAACTGAAGGGGTTACGACATCAACGGAGGAAGTAATGAGACTTACACCGCTCGACATACGGAAACAGGAATTCAAAAAGGTAATCCGGGGGTACGACCACGTGGAGGTTGACACCTTCATGGAAATGATGGCGAATGAGTTCGAAGAACTGCTGAAGATGCAGAGAGAGATGCGCGACAAGGTCCTTGAGCTGGAAACACAGTTGAAGGATTACAAACAAATCGAACGGACACTGCAGCAGACCCTCTTGCAGGCACAGGAGACGACGGGGAAGACTTACGAGAACGCTCGTCGCGAAGCAGAGATGATCTTGAAGGAGGCTGAGATGAAAGCCGCAAAGATTGTCGAGCAGGCGAATTCGGATCTGGTGAAGAAGAAATCCGAGCTCTCACAGGTCCACGCGCGGAAGGAATCCCTGGTCGGGCGATTGCGCGTGATGCTAAGTTCCGAGCTTGACTTAATCAAGGCGCTCGAAATGGGAGCCGATCCCGTGTTGAATAACAATCCGTCGCTGGGTACGGGCAAGGAAGGTATTGAGCTCGAATCCATCCTGAAGAACATCGACAATGACTCAAATTCGAAAGCACATTGATGAGGGGGTAAGGTTCCTCAGGACCAAAACCGGGATGCAACCGGGCATCGGGATCATCCTCGGTACGGGACTCGGTGGACTCGCCAAGGAGATTGTCCCGGAGGTCGTGGTGGACTATGGAGACATTCCCCACTTCCCGATCTCAACGGTTGAATCGCACCACGGGCGGCTTATCTTCGGAACGCTTGCAGACAAACATGTGGTCGCGATGCAGGGACGTTTTCACTATTATGAAGGCTACTCCTTGCAGCAGGTAACGTTCCCGGTGCGGGTGATGAAGTTCCTCGGCGTCGATACGTTGTTGATTTCGAATGCTGCCGGCGGGATGAACCCCCATTTCCGTCGCGGCAGTATCATGATTATCACCGACCACATCAATCTCCTCGGCGATAATCCGCTTATCGGACCGAATGACGATTCTCTCGGCCCTCGCTTTCCGGATATGTCGGAGCCATACAACAGAAAGTTGATCGACCTCGCAGAAGAAGTTGCGCTCGCGATGAAGATCAGAACGGAACGCGGCGTGTTCGTTGCTGTTCCTGGACCGAATCTCGAAACGCGCGCTGAATATCGCTTCTTGCGTTATATTGGTGCTGACGCAGTGGGCATGTCAACCGTACCAGAGAATATCGTTGCCAACCACATGGGATTGCGTGTGCTGGGGTTCTCCATCAT
>JACQVJ010000331.1 GCA_016209805.1 Ignavibacteriota bacterium | reverse complement strand
TCTCAGGCTCGGTCAGAGGCTTCGCAGGCCTTTCTGCGAGCCACGAATCGTCCGTGTGGAATTCCAGAGTTCCACCCCCCTGCAAGTACTGTTCGGTGGAGTCATGTGATTCTTCCGGATTTTTTTCCATATTGGCTCGCACGACCCGCTCCAACTCCTCAAATTCATTCCTCATGAAATCGAGGTTTTCCTCAGCAGTGGGTAACCCAAAATCTTTCTCCTTGATTCGGGGCGATTCAACAGAGCGTGAAGCCGCTGGAGCTTTCATGGTATCGATCGAAGCAGATGGCTCTTCCGGACGGATTTTTGCTTTGGTCTCTCGCGTATCGATCGAGGACTTCAGAGTGACTTTTGCAGCAGTTTGTGAGACAGTGGGTTGCGTTGGAGGTGTGCTTCCACCCGCAGAAATAGAGTTTGCCGTGTCAGCGGCAGGAGGAGAAACAGGTTCGGCTGGTTTGCGCCGTGACTTTGCCTTCTCAAGACTCTGCTGTCTGTAGACTTCGACGACCTGTTCGAAATCTGCAACCAGCTTCTCGATCACTTCATCCGGTGGGAGCGACGTCATATCGCCGAGCATTCTCTTGAGGCTCTCCCGCTCCGACAACTGAGCGAGGAGTTCATCTATCAAGAGTGCAGCCATTCGTTCTTTAGAACTTTGCTTCATCGTCTCCCCCATGACGCAGCGCGAAACAGACTTCACGTAAAGATAACTACTACAGGAACAAACATCAATCACGAATTCCTTGAACCGATCTCATTGTCCATAAGGAGCGTAACTTGCTCTGCACCGGAACTTTTCTTACGTTCGAAGGGCCTTGAAGCTGAACGCTATGAACATACATCGGCCCTGACTCTTTTCCCATCAGCGTGCATCTTATAGTGAAAGCGAGCAAAAACAACGCAAAGACCGACGACCAACTCCTCAGAGGCGCGAAAGAGGGTGATAGAGCCGCTTTCTCCGAACTCGTGAAGCGTTATGAAGACATGGTCTACAAGTTCTCCTTCAAAGTTTGCAGGAATAAAGACGAAGCCGAGGAAGCACTCCAGGATACGTTCGTCAATGTCTACAAAAATCTCAGCTCGTTCGATGGACGCTCAAAGCTGAGCACATGGCTTTATCGGATCGTTATAAACAACTGCCTGATGAAGAAACGTCGAAGAAAGTTGGATGATCTCATGGAGTCATACGATGAGCCGCCAGCCGGAGAGAATAGCAAGCACAATGCGAGGATTCCACGATGGGATGAGACCCCGGCTGACTTACTGCTGAACAAGGAGTTTCACGAACTTCTCGAAGAGGCTATCCTGAAGCTGCCGGTCGACTATCGAATCGTCTTTGTTTTGCGCGACATTGAGGGGCGGTCAACTGAAGAGGCGGCAAAGATCCTCGGCATCTCTCACGAGGCTGCAAAGTCCCGGCTTCGAAGGGCCCGTGCGTTCCTGCGCGATCAGCTTGCACCATACATGAATGTTCAAGAGGAGGCAGTGGAATGAACTGCAAGAAGGTGTATCTCCATATCTGCGAAAGCCTCGACGAGGATCTCAACTCACCGCGGTGCCGCGAAATCCGAAATCATCTTGATGACTGCCCGAATTGCCGGGCGTATCTCGATTCCATCAAGAAGACAATCACTCTCTACCGCATGGAGCCTGCACCTCATGTGCCGGCTTCGGTTCACAACAGACTCATCAAGACCATCGACCTCTCGTGGAAAAAAGGGACCCGAGGAAAAGTCACCCCGAAGCAGTAGGACGGGCGTCCCGCCCGTCAGGATTCATGACAACCGAGGACGCCTGCCCGGCCCATCGAGTCGTCTGGCGAGACACCCGACGTACCGTATAGATCCTTGTAACAGGACAAACCTGCTACAAGCTCATCTTGTAAACGCGTATCTGATCCTTCTCCAACGTGTAAAGAAATTTGTTGTTGGGCGGGATGATCGGCGTCGCATCGTAATCGTCCTCTTCCTTCCATAGAATTTTTCCGGTCTCTCGTCCATCAGCTGGATGTCCTCCTTAACCATGAAGACTATGTTGGTCGAAGAGTCCGATTCTTGAAAACCCTCGGCAAATTCGGTATGTTGTCTTTGTCTCATATTATCATACTCTATCATGGAAATCATTACCGAAAAGATCAGGATCACATCGAGAGGAGAATCAGAGGTCGTTGACATAACGCCTCATGTGGCAGCACTTGTTGCGAAGCACAAGCTCCACGAGGGAAATGCTACTGTATTTGTGGCCGGTTCAACAGCATCCGTGTCAACAACGGAATTCGAGCCTGGTCTGAGGCTTGACATCCCCGAAGCACTCGATCGTCTGATACCGAAAGCGAACCGCTACCACCATGACGATACCTGGCACGATGGGAACGGACATTCCCATGTTCGGGCGACTCTCATGGGACCATCCCTCACAGTGCCTTTCTCAGGAGGCGAGCTTCTCCTCGGTACCTGGCAGCAGATTGTGCTGATCGACCATGACAACCGGGCGCGGGACCGGAATTTGGTTGTGCAACTAATCGGCAAACCTTAGGCGGGGATGATCTCATGAGCTTGGTGCGTCTGCACCCGTGCACAATAGTCTCTTTTGGATCTTGCTGCACTCAACTATGTTTCACGAAGACCGAGAGGATGTTCGTTCGCAGCACCTGCAACGGCTTCGGTCGCGTGAGTACGTGCCACGCAAGGAAGGGGACGAATATCCACCTGCGGACGAAGTTTGCATCCTGAATTGCGTAAAAGCGCTCAAGCCGCAGCCTACCTATTCCTCTCTTCATTACTCTTATCGAGTTAAACCGGTGAAACGTCGGAAAGATGTCCGACTCATCGACCTTGTACATCGTCCTGAGTATCCAATTCTTGAGGGCGAAGGGAAGAAGACGGGGGAAAAGAATCAGCGGGCTCTCTGAGTTCGTCGTTAAGATCACAACGTGACCTCCCGGCCTGAGGACTCTCTCGACTTCGCTGAAATCCCGCGCAATATCTTCAAGATGCTCCACAACGAATCGAAGCGTCAGGAGGTCAACGGATGCTGGACGCATCGGCAAGAACGGCAGATGACCACATACGAATGGTATGCTCGTTCCGTTCTCCGGCACTCTGATGTCAATGCCGAGAGCACATCGAACAC
>JACQVJ010000332.1 GCA_016209805.1 Ignavibacteriota bacterium | reverse complement strand
CCCTGGGGCGGCGTGCAAGGCACGGCATCTGACATCAGCATACAGGCGGAGGAGATCATCCGGACGAAAAAGCGGCTCAATGAAATACTTGCACTCCACTCGGGGCAGTCGCTTGAGCAGATCGAAAAAGACACCGATCGCGACCGCTATATGTCGTCGGAAGAATCGCGAGCGTATGGTCTGATCGATAATGTGTTTGTCAAGAAAGACCGCAATGGGAAGAAGTAACACAACCTCGACTGGACGATGACGCAAAAATCAAGAGGCGGAGAAAAAATCCACTGCTCGTTCTGCGGCAGAACTCCGGAGGAAGTGCAGAGCATTATTGCGGGGCCGGATGTTTACATCTGCGATATCTGCGTTTCCAGTTCCGTCGACATCATCCGAAATAACCTCGCCGCATTCACTGCCCGCAAGGGATCCCACGCGGGCCTGACGCCCGCTCAAATCAAGAAAGCGCTGGACGATTACGTGATCGGGCAGGAACATGCAAAGAAGAGTCTCGCCGTCGCGGTGTACAACCATTACAAGCGTATCGACGAGAAAGAGCGGCTTTATGAGCTCGACGATGTAGAGATCGAAAAAACCAATGTCTTGCTGATAGGACCTACCGGCACCGGGAAGACACTTCTTGCCCAAACGCTCGCCAAGATACTCGACCTGCCGTTCGCAATTGCAGACGCAACAACCCTGACCGAAGCCGGATACGTGGGGGACGATGTCGAGACAATTCTCGTCCACCTTCTGCAGAATGCGGAATATAACATCGAGAAGGCGGAGCGAGGGGTCGTCTACATTGATGAAATCGACAAGATTGCACGCAAGAGCGATAGTGCGTCTATCACGCGCGATGTGTCCGGTGAGGGAGTTCAGCAGGCTCTGCTGAAGATTCTTGAAGGGACTGTTGCCGGAGTTCCTCCCAAGGGCGGACGAAAGCACCCCGAACAAAGTCTGATCAACATTAACACACGCAATATCCTCTTCATCTGCGGCGGCGCGTTTGAAGGTCTTGACAAGATCGTTGCGCGTCGCGTCAATCTCAATCCGATGGGCTTTGGTGCCGATATCAAAGGGAAGAAAGAAGCAAACGCTGATCACTTCCTCTCGATGGTGCAGCCCGAGGATCTGATCAGATTCGGAATGATTCCGGAGTTCGTGGGGCGTGTTCCATTAGTAGCATCACTGCATTCCCTTGGAGAAGACGCACTTCACAACATCCTTACCGAACCAAAGAATGCTATTATCAAGCAGTACAAAAAGCTCTTCAGGATGGAAGATGTGGACCTGCTTTTTGAAGAACCTGCCATCAAGGCGGTTGTGCAGAAGGCGATCGAGCGGGGTACCGGCGCCCGGGCTCTCCGCTCCATTATCGAAGAAGTGATGCTTGACATCATGTATCATCTTCCCGAGCGGGGCAACGTATCTACGTGCACGATCACAAAGGACGTGATACTCAAGAGGAAAGACCCCATCTACACATACGAAGAGCGTTAGCAGTCTGCATAACTCCCCGCTTCTCGCCTGTCATCTCGTATCAAACGATCGCTTCGTAACCTTGATGTCCTGGAGCTGAGGGGCTTTGAGACGTATCTCGAACCTGTAGAGTCTGTTCAAGCCGGTAGGAACCCAGTAGAAGTTCATTTCCCAGCAGTGCAAATCGCGGTATATGGTAATCTGTGGTGCGGCAAATTCCTTGTTGATGATGTCGTAGTTGGTGCTCGCGGTGATCTTCCAGAACTCCGTCAGGTTGAAACCGAGCGCGGCGGTGATGTTTGAGCTTCTTCGCTTGACCCGCGGATCCTGTTGGCTCTGGCTGAAGTTCCATGTCAGATCAAGGTTCCATGGGATACTAAAATCGGGAGTTTCCTTTTCGTAGAGACCACCGTAGCGGCTCCGTTCTTGTTCCTCGAGTGAGTCCGCGGCTGTCTTCACCGGGCCGGCTGTGGTCTGCTTCTTCTCCCCGCTTAACCTCGTGCCGACTGTAATGCTGAAGTTTGTCAGCTGTGCCAGCCGTCCTTCTTCCTTGATCAAGAACTTGTTCACGCGAGCTCCTCTTCGCGGGTCGGTGGGATCGACCTCGAATTTGTAGAGGTTGAAACTGCTTGCTCCGCTGATTGTCAGGGCTTCGCCAATGCTTGTGCGATAGTCGAGAGAAAGTTCGCTGAACTTCAAGCTGTCTGCTGCGAAGTTGTAGCCGATCCCGACGTTGGCATTCAGCAGCTGGAACTTGTTATCCTGTCCCGAGGTGTCGGTCGAGGAAGTTTTCATCTCAAACACATTCCCGATGTTTAATCGGATCGCCTGTCGCCGCTGAGGTGATGGAATGGTCCCGAAAACCTCCCTGTCATAGAATCCATATGTCACTTCGCGTCCGAACTGGTCGGTATACCGTCCATAGTAGCCGAAGTGCGGCTTCGTGAAGTCCGGCTGGTAGGTGTAGGATACTGAAGGCGTCACCTGATGCCGGATACCTTTGATACCGAATATGTCGGGCTGAAAAACGCCGTAGAACTTTGTGCTTGCAGAAACCCCCATATCAAAATACCGAACTGCCTTGATCGCCTTCACCTCCGTTTCAACAACCGTGCTATCGGCGGGGTTGAACTCCCGTCGGATCCCCTTGTCGTACCATTTTTCATTGTAATTGAAAAACGGTGTAATGGTGAAGTACCCGAGCTTCGGCGAAGCGTTGAATGCAAACGAGTGCTGAATACCCCGTCGCTCGTCTCTCATGAAGTTGACGCTGTCGATCTTTGTCTTGTTGCGAGTGTTGAGGAACTGTCCGCTGTATGTGTAGCCGATCAGCTCATACCACGGCTGCGGGCCCGAGCCGGTCGTGCGTTTCCCAAACCTGAACGGAAAACTCTGCGCCCGGTTGAAGCCGAGGCTCGGCAGCACCTCTCTGATCTCCCCTTCCTTGTCTCCGCCGATCACCTGATCGCGGCCGATGTTAAGTGTCATGCTATTGGGCGTTCCTTCCCACGATTTGGTCAGCGTGGCATTGGAGATGATATTCTGTTGCAAGAGCTCGTCGAAGCTGAAACTCGTATTCGAATAGTACGATCCGCTCGTAAACTTGAAGTCCACGACAAGTCTCGTCGTCGGATTGAACTCCTGGTTGTGGTTCAGTGCAATTTTGAAATCCGATGCGTTTCGGT
>JACQVJ010000333.1 GCA_016209805.1 Ignavibacteriota bacterium | reverse complement strand
TCTCTCTCCTCCACCCCAAATCCCGATGATGAAATACATCGGGATCAACATGAACTCCCAGAAGACATAGAAGAGGAAGAGATCGAGCGCCATGAACACACCAAGCGTTCCGACTTCAAGCAGCAACATCAGCGAAGCGAATCCCTTCAGACGTGAGTCGATGGACTCCCACGATGCAAGGAGAGAGATCGGCGTCAGGAATGTCGTCAGCACGACAAGCAACAATGAAATGCCGTCGATGCCGAGATGGTAGGAAACATCGAGATTCGGAATCCACGAGTACTTCTCGACGAACTGCATGTTCGGGGCCGCCACATCGAATTCCACGAACATCCACACCGAGACGAGAAACGCGGCGGTCGAAGACAACAACCCAACAGTCTTGATTGCAGTCTTTGACTCCTTGTTCATCAGCCCGATCAGAAACGCACCGATTGTTGGAATCGCGAGAATTGTTGTGAGAATAATGCCTTCGTTCATTTCAATTCTATTTTGCTATGAGCCATCCGATGATGGCGACGACACCAAGGATAAAGACAAACACATAGCTTTGGGCAATTCCTGTCTGGATCATCCGTCCTGCTTTGCTTATCCCCGCAATGGCATTTGGGAGTGCATTCACAAACCAGTCGATAACGCCCACATCAACCGCCCTCCACAGAAGTTTCTCCGAACCTCTCACCGTCGGAGTCACAACCGTTGCACCGTAGAATTCGTCCACGTAGTATTTGTTCCAAAGAAGTTTGTACCACCCGGACGCCCTGCCTGCAATGCGTTGAGGGATGTCGGGGTTCTTGATGTACCATCTCCAGGCGACAAGGATCCCCACGATGGCAACCGCAACCGATATTACCATCAACACATACTCGATTGCCTCGACGCCATGTGGCACAAAAGCCATCCTGGATTCGGCTCGCGCAAAGACCGGTTCAAGCCAGTGCTCGATTGCGTTGACGCCGCCAAGACTTGCCGGCCATCCAACAAACCCTCCCACGATCGAGAGGAGGGCAAGTAAGACCAGTGGAATAGTCATTGTCGCCGGAGCTTCGTGCGGATGCTTGCTGCTATCCCACCGCGGTGACCTGTTAAATGTCAGTGAGACAAGACGGAACATTTAGAACGCCGTCAGTCCCGCGCCTATTGCCCCGTTCATCCACAAAGTCCAGTGTCCTTGAGAGAAGGCCTTCCACAAAATCTCATCCTTACTGACGAACCCTGAGAGTGGCGGTATGCCTGCAATCGCAATCGCACCGATGAGGAACGTTTTGTAGGTGATTGGGAGATGTTCTTTCAATCCACCCATCTTCTGAATATCCTGCTCCTCGTGCATTGCATGGATCACCGCCCCCGATCCGAGGAAGAGAAGCGCCTTGAAGAAGGCGTGTGTAAGAACATGGAAAAGTCCCGCGGCAAACGCACCGACGCCAAGCGCGAGGAACATGTAGCCGAGCTGGCTCACGGTGGAATACGCCAGAACCTTCTTGATATCGTTTTGCACGAGTCCAATACTCGCCGCCATCAGTGCAGTGACCGCCCCAACGATTGCAACGATCACCATCGTTGTTGGCGCAAGGGCATAGAGCGCTGAGCAGCGTGCAACCATGTACACACCAGCTGTCACCATCGTTGCCGCGTGGATCAATGCACTCACCGGTGTCGGACCGGCCATGGCATCGGGGAGCCATACGAAGAGTGGAATCTGCGCGGACTTGCCCGTCGCCCCGAGGAACAGTGCGAGGGTCATCCACATGATTACCGGTGTGCCGACGCTGAGTGCAGAGGCTTGTGTAAACACCGTATTGAAATTGAGAGATCCAAATGTCTCCACAATCAGAAACATTCCAATCAAGAATCCGAAGTCGCCAATACGGTTGACGATGAATGCCTTCTTCGCTGCATCGCCCGTCGTCCCTTTCTCAAACTTCCTATCATACCAGAATCCGATGAGCAGGTATGAACACAGGCCCACTCCTTCCCAGCCAAGGAAGAGAAGAAGGAAGTTATCAGCCATGACGAGGTTTAACATGGCAAAGATGAAGAGATTCAAGTACGCGAAGAATCGCCAGAACCCCGGATCGCCACGCATGTAGCCGATTGAATAGACATGGATGAGAAAGCCAACGCCGGTCACAATCAGCATCATCAAGACGGAAAGTTGATCCACCTGATAGGCGAAGCTGACGTTCAAGCTTCCCGTAGCAATCCACTTAAAAAGCTCGACTGTATGTGAACGCTCCTCAACGGGACTACCAAGCATTTCAAACAAGATCTTGCAGGCAATTGCAAACCCGATGCCGACCGTCGCGCTTCCAATGGCGCCGACAAGAGTCTCCGACTTGATTCTTCTGCCGATTAACCCGTTGAACAGAAAGCCCGCGAGGGGCAGGAATACGGCGTAGGCAACCAGTTGATAGCTCATAGGTTCAGGAGGTTACCACTTCAGGATATTGATCTCATCGATGTTGACGGTCTGTTTGTTGCGGAACAGGGCAATCACAATGGCCAAACCGACGGCTGCTTCCGCGGCTGCAACAGCCATGACAAAGAAGACAAGAATCTGCCCTGTAACGTCACCGAGAAAGGACGAGTAGGCCACAAGTGTCAGGTTCACGGAGTTGAGCATCAGCTCGATACACATGAACACTACAATCGCATTGCGGCGCGTGAGCACACCAGCAACACCGACCGTGAACAGAATAGCACTGAGACCTAAATAATAGTGAAGCGGAATAGTCATAAGCGTTTCTTCGCCAGTACAACAGCGCCGATGATGGCAGCAAGCAACAAGAGTGATGCGATCTCGAACGGGAGCAGAAATCTCCTGAAAAACTCTCCGCCAATGTTCTCAACGGTGCCGATGTTACCTGACTCCGGATGAAGATTTGCATATGCCACGCTCTCGTCGGATGAGCCGAAGAGATACAACATCTCGAGGAGAAACCCGGCCACCAGGATGGAACCGATCGCCTTCTTCATATCAAATTGCTCTGAGAGCCGTTTTTCATCGCCGAGATTCAGCAACATGATGACAAACAAGACCAGCACCATGATCGCGCCGGTATAGACGATGATCTGAATGACGGCGAGAAATTGGGCCTTGAGCAACAAATAAAGAGCGGCGATACAGAAGAAGTTTGCTATGAGATCAAGAGCGCTCATCACAGGATTTCGCTGCATCACCATGAGCACAGCAGATGCAATCGCGATCAGAGCGAAGAGAAAAAAAAGGTATGCTTCAATACTCACGTACTCAGGAGATATATCAAGTCACAAGTGTTCAGGTCGCTTCAAAGGTAGTACAAATTTCCCACAGAATCAAAGCTTTTCGATTCAATTCAGTAGAAGTAATAATGAAAGCCGAGTTGCGGCAGGGGTAGAATTGTTCCATCGCTGAAGAACGTGAACAACGCTTCCACCATCGTGTGAAGCCCCGGCGTCATTGCGAACTCACCACCTACACCGAACCCATAGCGCGTCGGCGCCTTCAATGAATTCGTTCCCGACTTCCCCGAATAGTAATGTCCGGCACCGCCGGCGACAAAGAATCTGCTCGACGTTGTGCGCACCAAATCGTACTGCCCCTCCGCCCCGATGTCGTACGAAAGTCGGTTGTCGATTTTGATGATCCCTCCCGTGAGCTGATAACTGAACGAGCCCGGAAGGTGATGCCGAAAACTGAGGCCGAATCCGGTAGCTGCACCTCCGAACAGACCAAGACCAAAAACGTGATCGTGCAACCCGGTAGGTTGATGTTTGTCAGGCAGCACGACC
>JACQVJ010000330.1 GCA_016209805.1 Ignavibacteriota bacterium | reverse complement strand
GGGCAAATAATACTCATGCGTTGGATCATTGAGCATCGTCGTGAACGCCACGACGTGCGAAGTGTCCAGACCGACCAGACCGACTTGCAGCGATGGACCCATAATTTGATTACTCCTTGCCAGAATTTTGTTAAGCCTCCATTTTGATGCCGGTCGAACGGAGTACCTCAGTTGTGCCTAACGGCCCGGGTTCAGCCGCTTTGCGGAGCGTAGCGGAGCAACGTCGGCTGAACCCGGGCCGTTAGGTGTGTGCTCACTCCCACCGGTCATAGAATCCACATGCGCACCACCAGAAGCATGAGGGCGAGGAGGACGTAGAATGGCCAGACAGACACGGAACCACACGCCACCAAGGTGGCCTTCATCGATCCAGCGAGATCACCGCCCGGGGTCACGATGAATACATCCTCAACCTCGGCTTTGCCCTCGTGCAACTTGCCGATGAAGTCGTTGTACCGCTCACGGAACTGTCGTTCGAGGCCAAGGTAGTATGCGTCCAAGAGGAAGAAGAGACCGACCGGCACAACCGCAATCCACACGTATCGCGGTTCTCCTTTGTCTGCTATCACCACGATGATCGCGGAAACGAGCGCGATGCACCAGGTCCTCGCGCCAACGCTATTCGAAGCCATGCGACCGATTACGCCTTGGAGGATCGTAAGGTAGCTCTGAACCGCCGGCGAATCGAGATTGACCGTCTGGCTCATGGTGTCACTTGAGGAGCTTCTTCAAGTTCTCCCAGTCCCACCTATACACACGGCCCGCATTGGGAACAGCCCATGTCTCGGAACCGTCCTTGTAACCGATGATCTGGAACTTCTCCTTCTTGAGTTCGTTGGCGATCTTGACCTCCTTGAGAACCCCTGACGCATTCTTGGTCTTCGAGCCAAGCATCACGATGAACACCTCGGCGCGCAAGATTGCTGCGCGCGCCTTGTCGAGCCAGGTCTTCTCGGGAGCTGCTTCCTTGAGCGAGAAGTCGATCACCTCGAACGGCGAGTCATCGAGCTTTGCTTGGCCGATGATGAAGTCCTTGAGGGTCTTGTCATTGTCGAAGTCGAAGCTCACGAACACTTTCTTCTTAGCCATCTGTGCCTCCAGTGTTGGTCACACGCCTAACGGCCCGCGACAGCTCGACTCAGTTGTTGGGTGATATATTCCCCTCTTTCCTCGAGCAACATTAACTGTTCGGGCTTCGGCTCAATGCCGTAATTGTGTTTTCGGATGTTTGCGGAAAAGTTGAAAACAAGAGCTTCGACAATAGCCCTGCGGTTTTCAATCTTACCGCCGGAATGATAGAAATGATCGCGTGTGACGATATTGAACCTGTTCCAGAGTTTGTCGATCATCGGATTTTCGCGGAAATCATTGTGGTGCCACGTAGAAAGTATGAAACGTGCTGGCGTCGTGGAGAGGAGATCAAACAATCTCTTTTCATCCTCTTCGGTCCATCCACTGTAGTAATCAACGTACCTACCCAGATAAGGTGGATCGCAGTAGATGATGTCGTCCTTGGTTGCCAAAGGAATCACCTTCTCAAAAGGCGCCACGACGAATTTCCATTCTGGCTGAATCAGGCAGGCAACATCGTGGACCTGATTGACGATCTTCGTAATGTAGGAACGACTAAATCGCTCGGGCTTTTGACAGAAGGGGATGTTCCATTCACCGTTTCGATTGAAACGCATCATACCATTGAATCCTGCCCGTGAGAGAAAAAGGAAGTCCAAGGGATTCTGCAAAGTATTGAATCGATCCTTCACAACTCTAAAGTGGGCGTAACCGTTGTCCGGCGCTTCTCGCAGATGCTGCCCTTCAGTCTCTAAGAATCTCCGGACGCAGGATGGGGTAATCTCGCGTTCTTTGACAGCTTGATAGAATCTTATGGCATGCGGGTTGATATCGCTTAGAAGTGCTTCTCGGAAGCCAGAATTGAATGCAACAACTCCGGTGCCAAGAAATGGCTCTATCCATCGCCCAAGTATTGCAGGCACTAATGCCTGAATCCAAGGTACAAGTTTTGTCTTGATGCCTTGGCTCTTTATCGGAGGGACTATTATTCGCATGAGTTCTCCTCGTCCCGGGACTTCTTCTTCGACCGCATACGCACGATCTTACTCTTGTCCCCGCCCTTGAAGTCCATAAAGTCCTCGACAGACCGTATGGGAGTCGCTTTGCCTTTCTTCATCATCGTTGTGACTCCGTAGTTCATCCAATACTCATCGAACCATTCTTCACCCAGCTTCGCGAACACGCCATTTCCGGCTAGAATGTCCTCTATCCACGTGATTGACCCGATGTTTGCGGTGTTTCCTGATCCCTGTCGGTCGGACGCCAGTCTCCACTTCTCACACACAAAGAACTGGAAGTCCTTGACAACAGAAGTGATT
>JACQVJ010000329.1 GCA_016209805.1 Ignavibacteriota bacterium | reverse complement strand
GCGATGCCTTCAACATCCCTATCGTTGTGTTTGTTGACGTGCCGGGGTTTCTACCCGGAACTGACCAGGAGTGGAGAGGGATCATCGCCAATGGAGCAAAGCTCCTGTATGCATTCTGCGAAGCCACGGTGCCAAAGGTTACGGTGATCACGCGAAAGGCATACGGAGGCGCATATGATGTGATGAACTCCAAACACATTAGAGGGGATATGAATTTTGCCTGGCCAAGCGCGGAGATTGCAGTGATGGGGCCGAAAGGGGCGGCTGAGATCATTTTCAAAAAAGAAATCGAGAAGTCCGCCGACAAAGAGCAGGCTCTCGCAGAAAAAGAGAGAGAATACAGAGAGAAATTTGCAAACCCCTACCTTGCCGCAAGCCGGGGCTATATCGATGAAGTGATCGAGCCAGGCGAGACGCGACCGCGTCTGATTTCTGCTCTTCGTATCCTCGAGAGCAAGGTCGATACCAATCCGCGCAAGAAGCACGGAAACATCCCGCTGTAAAAGAACTCTTGCATCTTCCTGATCGATGGCGTATCTTGATGCAGCGGTGAGCACGATTTGTGACAACTTCGTGAGTAAGACCATGTCTCAGTATTCAGGCGGGAAGAATGATTCCAAAAACTCTTGGGGGATGTTGCACTATCTTGTTTCTCCTGGTCGGCTGTTCCTCTGAACAGACCACCAAGACCACGCTTTCTGTTGATACATCCTCTGTCCCACCATCTCTCCCCAACATCGCAGTAACAGCCGGCACCCCAACTTTCTCTGATACGACGAACGAGGATCAGTTTATCCGTAACGATTCACTGTTTGCAGTCATGCTCGAGACGGCGCGACAGCATTACCTTTCTGCGGTCGCTGCCCAGGGAAATGGAGACTCCGCACGATCCGTTTTCCAGTTCGAGATGGCCATCGAAATCCTTGATGAGTTGAGCTACTATCCCGATATCGAGAACAACCAGGAATTCAATGACCTGAGCAAGACAGTGGTCGAAGGCTACGAAAGATACATTGCCCGGATTGATAGTCTCGACCCTTCCACGTCTGTGTTTGCGTTACGTGAGAAGTTGAATCAAGTGACGGAGATGCTTGACTCACTCAACGGGGTTACTCCAACTGAGGTCATAACCAGTACCACGATCCCGCTTGTGATGAATCGTCTCGTCGAGCAGTGTATTGCATTCTTTCAGGGGAAGGGCCGCCATCATATGGAGCGATGGCTGCATGATGCAGGGAAGTACTTCCCGCTCATGAGGCGAATTTTGAAGGAGGAAGGTGTACCGGAGGAGGTGGTGTACCTCTCTTTGGTGGAGAGTGGCTTGAATCCTCTTGCGCGGTCGTGGGCACGGGCCGTAGGTTTGTGGCAGTTTATGAAAGGGACTGGACGACTCTACGGGCTGCAGGGAAACTTCTGGTACGATGAGCGTCGGGACTTCGAAAAGTCGACCCGGGCTGCGGCGAGACACCTGCAGGATTTGAAGGATGAATTCGGGGACTGGTATCTCGCGCTGGCAGCGTACAATTCCGGCGCGGGACGCGTGTATCGTGCAATCCGTCGGAGCGGATCGACCGATTTCTGGAAAATGCGCCGCCACCTTCCAAGAGAAACCCGCAACTATGTTCCCCAGTATATCGCAGTGTCGCTCATTTCCATGAGCGTAGAGGAGTATGGCTTTCAGGGGATCGTTCCCGCCGATCCGCTCGACTATGAAATCGTTACCGTGGATGACTGCGTCGACCTTGAGGTTCTCGCTGAGTGCGCAGCTGCGGACGTGGACGCATTGCACGAGCTCAATCCGGAACTACTTCAATGGTGCACGCCTCCTGCAACGTCAGGTTATTCCCTGCGCGTGCCGAAGGGGCGAAGGGAAATCTTCAAACTCAAGTACGGGTTGATTCCGGATGAGAAAAAGCGTGAATGGATTGTGCACTCCGTTCGGAAAGGGGAGACGATATCAAGTATCGCAAGCAAGTATGGTATCGCAAGCGGGATTCTGATCGAATCGAATAATCTGAACAGAAAGAGGCGGCTCCCCATCGGAAGGTCATTGCTCATTCCAGTTCCAAAGGGCTCCGGTCAATTTCCTCCTGTAATCAGCAACTCCCTTCCCAATGGTCCGTCGCCTGTGCGCCGACCGATAGATGGGACAAAAGTGGCTCGTGCTCTCGCCAGATCCACCAAAACCATCGCGCCAGATACAAAGGACAAGACGAAGCTGCTCTACAGGATAAAGAAAGGAGATACGATCGGTCATATCGCGGAGTGGTATGGTTGTCGCGCAGCTGATATTCGAAACTGGAACGACCTTCCGTACGGACGTCCGATCCTTCCCGGTACGACGCTCACGATTTGGGCAGACAGGAAGGATCTGAAGAACTACGAGCTGATTGACGAAATGGCGTTCGCCGAAAAAGAGAAAATGCTGAAACAACGGGAAAGGGTTGCGCAATCGGATGAAGCGGTCTCTGATGGAGCAAAGGCATATACTGTGAGATCTGGAGACACACTTGAGAAGATTGCAAAGGAACACAATATATCGGTCGAACAGATCAAGCGTTGGAATAATCTGAAAGGGAGCCGTATTATTGCTGGTCAGGAGTTATACATTTATCCTGATGCTCGGCATGCAAAAGCTGTCGCGTCAAAAGAAGATAAGAAATTGAGCAAGCACGGAGAGAATGTCCTGGTCTACGTCGTAAAGAAAGGCGACACCCTGTGGGATATTGCCAGAGCATACCGGGTCGATGAATCGGACTTGAAGTCGTGGAACTCTCTGAAACACAACAGGATCTATGCAGGACAGGAACTGATTATCCGCAGAAGCAAACTTTCATCTGCCCTTACGCACTGAGAACCACTGCAAATTCTCATTTGCAACAATAGTAGCATCACACACCAGACGTCACCGCTACACGCTCATTCTCCGGGACGAGGTAATTAGCGAAAGTTGTGATGTCGTACGAATGGAATGGGCGAGGCAACCTTTTACGTTACATGATTGCCTTGTGCAAGAGATTCTCCCCGCGATACCATCAAGAGAAGAGAGTACCCCAGTGTTTCGTTCCTTGACTTTCCGTCAAATTAGAAATATATTGTCGCACGCGATTCATCCTTGTTGAACCCGATAGCTATCCCCCTGTCCACATGCGCCTTCGATTCATACGAGTTGCCTCCCTTCTCTTTTGGTGTGTTCTCGGATTTCTTTTCAATTCGATTGGAGACGAACGCGACGGTCCATTTGGGATTTCAGGAATCCTTGATGACACTGACCGACACTATACGACGGTGGGCAACATCGGTCTGACTGTCAGCAACTTCGGCACGGTGGGGACTCGTAATGCATACTGGCCTCAACAACCCTCATGTGAGTATCCCCGCGGCTCGCGCATCGAGCACATCTATCAAGGTGGTCTGTGGGTTGGAGTTGTCTCCCGCAACACCGGCCAACAACTTGTCAGCACAGGTGCCACGGATCAGGCTTCAGCATCAAGAATAGGACAGGGGTACGAACTGACATCAGAGCTTGGGGGAGACGTCACTGAGCGATCCTCCCTCCC
Organism: Ignavibacteriota bacterium; assembly: GCA_016209805.1. Classification (GTDB taxonomy): domain Bacteria; phylum Bacteroidota; class Ignavibacteria; order UBA10030; family UBA6906; genus JACQVJ01. Next base: position 5,693 of record JACQVJ010000329.1, on the reverse strand, counting down.
GGAGTCACAGTTTTTTGAAGAGAGCGCAATCAGCCATCAGGATTTTCTCACCGACTATTCCGATAAGAACAGACGCAATCCTGCTACCGGAGACACAATCCCCGAACACACTCCCATAGGAATTAGTATTCACCAGGAAAGCTATGCGTGGAACTTCCCGTTTGCCGACTACTTTGTTATTCTGAACTACACCATTTATAACACGAGCGCAGATACTCTCGACTCAGTTTATGTCGGGTTCTGGAACAATGCGGTCATTCGCAACACGAACAGGGTTGTTCCATTTGCCACACCCTCCACCTCCTACTTTGGACACGGAGCAAACGGGTATCTTGATACCACTCGTATGATGTACTCGTTCGATTTCGACGGTATCCCCAGTCCTCCACCTGCCGATAGCTACCTTGGGATTAAGTTGCTGGGATCCCGACCATTTCCTCGCGGTGTTGATTCCGTGGGCAATCTGACAACCCGAACATACTATAATGCGTGGCGTTTCCGCGAGGCAGGTGGTGCGGAGGTGCATTACCATTCGCCGATTGACGATGCCGGATTCAGTCCGACCGGTGCCAGAAGTCGCTATGACAGGATGGCTTCGTCCCTCGCGCCGCAGCACATCGCCCAACTGCGCACAAGAGCGGATAACATGACGACACTTCTTTCGACGGGTCCCTTTGAGACTTTGTATCCCGGTGATTCATTGCAGGTTGTGTTTGGCGTCATCTGTGCCCGCAAGTTTGGAACTGCTCATGCAAGTACGGACACGCGCGAGCAGAGAAAAACTCTCGTGACCAATGCCGGTTTCGCACAGCAGGCCTACGATGGGGAAGACGTCAATGGGAACAATGTTCTTGATCCGGGAGAAGACCTGAATGGCAACGGCAAGCTCGATCATTTCCAGCTGCCTCAGCCACCGAGGCCTCCCAAAGTGAGAGCGGAAGTGGAAAATCAAAAGGTGACGATCTACTGGGACAAGGCCAACTCCGAATTCTCGCTCGATCCGATAACACGCGAGTTCGACTTTGAAGGATACAGAGTGTTTCGCTCGAACCCCGGCTCGGACTTCACGTCGCCTGAGGATTTGCTGCTGACATTGACGCTTGTCGGCGAGTTCGACGTTCCGGGAAACTCGCTCGGGTATAACACCGGCTTCAGCGCGATTGCTCTGCCGCAGGCAAGGGAGTTCCCCGCAGACACTATCAAGTATTGGTATCGGTTTCCTCCGGAAGGACTTGAAGTCACCCATCTCAATGGTTGGCAGTACCTCTACGGTGTTGCGGCATTTGATCGTGGGGATTCCGTGAATGGGATCACTCCTCTCCAGAGTAAGATGGAGACCAGGCGCGTGATTCCCGGAACATCGCCAACTTCTTCCGGTGATGCCAGAATTGGGGTGTACCCAAACCCATATTATGTCAATGCAGTGTGGGACGGTGCGGGGGAACGGAATCGGAAGGTCTACTTCTATAACCTTCCGCAACGATGCGAAATCCGTATTTACACGCTTGCTGGGGATATCGTTGCCGACATGATGCACGATGCAGCATCGTATGATGGGTCGAACATCGATTGGTTCAGACGTTTCAGCGGTCAGCAAACCCTTGCGCAATTTGCCGGGGGAGAACATGCGTGGGACTTGATCACCAAGTTTGATCAGGCAATTGCCACGGGCCTCTATCTGTTTAGTGTACGGGACTCTGACTCCGGAGAGATTAAAACGGGGAAGTTTTTGGTAATCAAATAAACATCACTATTTGAAAGGAGAATCCATGAGAAGAGTTGGCTTGCTTTTGGCGTTGCTGGCAGCTGCCGGGATATCGGTTTTTGCGCAGCGAACGGATCTCTATGAAAGCTTCGAGGCTTCGTGGGTTGACGATGCTCCACTCGGATGGACCAAAGTCAACATCGTCGGGAACGCAGACTGGGCACAACAGACAACTCCGTTGAACGGTCAGGATGTGCCAACATTTGCATCCGCCCACCACAAGATGGCCGTTGCATGGTTTCCATCGAGCGCCGCGGTCGGAACGACGACGCGGCTTGAAAGTCCCACATTCGATTTCGGCGCAGCATCAACTGTCCGACTTCGATTTTTCTATGTTAACGCAGACGGGTCCGACATCCTTCGCATAAGAATCTCGGCGGACAATGGGATCACCTGGACGACGGTAACGACACTTCGTTCAACGGCGGGCGAAGACTGGGAACAGCAATATGTCGTCCTCGATCAGCTTGCCGGTCTGTCAAGCGCAAAGATCGGATTTGAAAGTGTTGCCGACGGAGGAACAAGCGATATATGGATCGACCGCGTCGTGGTTCAGTATCCTGTTGTTACCTTGCGCGAGATTCAGTTACAGCCGCTTGACTCCTTGATTGTTGCGGATAGTGTGCAAGGGACATCGTTTTCGCGCATTGGGCTGCAGGCTTCGCCTTACAGCGGCGACACGGTTTCGGTGCGGGCTCTCTGCGTCGTGCAGGCAAAGATCCTGACCTTCACAGCCGGTGGTTGGACCATGCTTCTCTATGACTCCTCGGCGACAACGGAGTGGGGAGCGATTTTTGTCCGTGTGAATGCTCCCGCGGATACGCTCCAGTCGTTCATCGATGGGTTTCTTAACGTGGAGCGAGGCGATATCATAACAATGACAGGACTGATCAGCGAGTTTCCAAACACCATCACGCTGATGAACAGTGTTACGCAGCTGCAGCCTATTCCCGGCATTACAATCAACATTGAGGGAACAAGTCCTCTTCCGGCGCCTATTCCGAAAACAGTCGGCGATTTCTATCAAGGAATCTTCCCTGCCGGGGGGAGACCCGTACGTTACAGTACCGGCGAGCCGTTCGAGTCGATGCTGGTGCTTCTGACCGATCTGACAGTAGATTTTCGAGTGAACACGGCACGCGGAACATTCAGCGCCGTTGATGCGAGCGGAAACCAGATAACGAACTACGACGCCTCGAAGTACTATACATTGGGCCACGGTGGCACGCTGCCTCAGCCCGGTGATAGCATCTGGGCGACGTTGTACCCTCCCGTCGGTGCGCGGATCGATTCGATCTCAGGATATATCACGACTGTGTCCGGAAGTGAGAACCCCCGCGGATTTCGTATTGCGCCTGTCGACAGAGAGGATTTGACAATTGGATTCGTGTTGCCGAGTGTGACGACACATCGTCGGAATCCTGTGGTGGTACCGCCTGATAGTAACGGCAGGGTCAGCGTTCGTGTTACGCAGCAGCAAGGAGGGTATCCCATTGCATCAGTGAGTCTTTTGTACAGCCTGAACAATGGTTCGTTTACCGACTTGTCCATGACCTTCCAGGCAAGCGACACAACATACAATGCTGCAATTCCTCAACAGGTCGCCAACACTTTTGTTCATTACTTCATCAAGGCGACGGACAATCAGGGGAACTCGGCGATTCTTGCAAGTTCGGCGATAGGAGGGGCAGCGTCCGATACTTCGAAAGGATTCTTTTTCTATACCGTCCTGGATCGTCCCCTTACCATCAATGACCTCCAGTATACTCCCTATGTGAACGGACGGGGCGCGTACATTGGTGCCCAAGTTTCAGTCTCGGGTCTTGTCACTGCCGACACCGCCAATCTCATGCCGTCGCCGTTGAATACGGGTGGCACAAACGCCTGGTATATGCAATCTGGCAACACGCCGTGGAACGGTCTATGGTTTGTGGGGACGCTCGATAGTCTTGGTTCTCTGCGTAATGGTGATAGCATCACGATCACTGGTAGTGTGGCAGAACAGTTCGATGTCACGCGAGTCCAGAACGTGAACAACCGCGCTGTAGTTCATAGTACCGGAAACCCCGAGCCAGCGCCCGTGGTGTTGCCGACCTCGACATTCGGTCCTACAGTCGGGAACGGGACGCCGAGCGCAGAGCAATATGAAGGCATGCTCGTCCGCTTCAACAACGTGACGGTCACCGATGTCAACCCCGTGTTCTCCGATCCGACGGAGTTTGCCATCAGCGACGGCAGCGGAGAAGTGCTTGTCCGAAGGGACGGAACGCATAACTACTCCAATGTTGAAGCAGATACCATCATCGGGAAAACGATTCTCTACCAGGGGACCCAGATCTCATTCTTGCAGGGAGTCATTTATTACAGCTTCAATCGGTACAAGATCACTCCAAGGAAGAACTCCGATTTCGGAACTGTCACCGGTGTAAGGATTGATCGGGATCCTGATGTGCCAGCTTCCTACTCTCTCGCGCAGAATTATCCGAATCCATTCAATCCCTCTACTTCGATTGAATATACGTTGCCTGCGAGTGAGACAGTGACTCTTAAGATCTATAATCTCCTGGGGCAGGAGGTCAAGACTCTTGTCAATGAATCTCAGGCTCCCGGCAGATACACAGTCCGGTTTGACGCATCGTCACTTTCCAGTGGAGTGTATTTCTATCGTCTCCAGGCCGGCCAGTTTAGTGAGTTGAAGAAGATGCTTCTCGTGAAGTAAAGAGCAGAAAAGACGGAGTGGTGGATGGTTGGATTGTGAAAAAATCGGGATGATGGAGTGCTGGATGGTTGGATTGTTGGAGGTCAACTTGACCCACCAGTCCATCACTCCGCCAATCCATCGATCCATCAATCCACTACTTTAACCTCCAGACGGACGAAGCACCATCAATGCGATAAGTGAACGTTGTCGTGCGATCAACCTTCAGACATATTCTCATCCTCGCTGTGCTCCTCTCGCTATTGAGTTGCAGCGAGAAGATTACCGACAATCCTCACGGGAACGAACTTCCCAAGACCTATCTGTGGCTTTTTCCCGATTCCACGATCGGTGTCGGCATCAGTCGGCAGCACTTGCGTTGGTGGGGAGAGGACCCGGATGGTGTCGTGAAGGGATACCTGTTTGCATTCGCGATCACCGAAGCAAGGGTCGATACCGTACCGTCGCCCGATACACTGCGGTATATCTGGACAACGAAGAACGATACGCTGATCCAGTTTCCTCTCGACACGTTATTCCGACTCTTTACCGTTTATGTTCGCGCTGTCGACAATTCGTTCCGCGATCTGCCCAATCAGTCGATCGTACGATTATCACCGAGCCCTTACTGGGATAAGAATGAGAATGGCATCTTCGACGGCGATGATGCATCATTGACGGACCTTCCGGGAGCGGTTGATCCTGTTGGTGCCGTTCAGACGTTCCCCATACGTAACACGCGGCCGACTATTGCCTTTGCGCCGAACCCAAACGATCCCACAATTGCTCTGAAGCAACCCGACACAACATACACCTCTGCAACGTTCGCCTGGAAAGGATCGGACTTTGACGGAGACAACACGCTTGCCTCATATCGAATCGCACTTAATGACACCTCGGACCCAATGAGATGGGTGACAATCCCAATCCGTGATACGGTGGTGACGCTGTTTGTACCACGAGTGCGAAGCGACGGGGCCGGTGCTGAAGTGGAGGCCGATCTCTACGGCGGAAGATTTCTTGGACGGCAGTTTCTCGGACGGGTGCAGGGTCTCCGGCTCGATGCATTGAACGTTTTGTATGTTCAGGTAAAGGATGTCGCGGGTGAGTTCAGCCCAGCGATACGAATGCCGGGCACAGCCAACCACTGGTACGTAAAGCGACCTCGCGGGAAGCTGTTGATGGTAAGGGATGACATCAACTACGGGGGCTTTGCAGACAGTATATATC
>JACQVJ010000328.1 GCA_016209805.1 Ignavibacteriota bacterium | reverse complement strand
GGTGACACAGTAACCATAACAACTCGTGGCAAGTCGGTCCACTCGAGCCTCCCCGACCCTGGCCACAATGCTCTGATGGATCTGCTTGTGTTTCTTGATCGGGATGTGAAGCCGTTGGAAAACGAATTCTCGTTGATGGCAAAGTTCGCGGCTCAGCACATCGGCTTTGAGTTGGATGGGAGAGGCCTCGGCATCGCACACCATGACAATTTCATGGGAGACGTGTCAGTCGCTGCGAACATAATTCAGACAACCGATACGACTGTGATGTTTATGTTTAACTTCAGGGTTCCGAAGGGAATCGAGAAGGAACGGATCGAGCGGGAGTTGCAATCACGATATGCTGCGTTCAACGCATCACATGGCGTACAGCTCGGCGTCTTTCACTACCTTAGCGATCCGCTCTTCACCGATCCGAAGAGTGAGTTCGTGCAGCGACTTCTGAAAATCTACAATTCAATCACGAAGGAAAACCGACAGCCGCAATCCATCGGCGGTGGGACGTACGCAAAGCGCATTCCCAACGCGGTGGTCTTTGGTCCTGCAATGCCCGACGAGGAGTATCTTGGCCATCAACCGAATGAATACCTCAAAATCTCTACTCTCATTAGGAACATCGAGGTACTGACACACACAATGGTGAACTTTGGCTTGTGAGTTACATGAAAAACATCTTCGATCTTCCCACGCACCTCACTCCGCAGCAAGAGACATTCGAGCAACTCATCGGCGGGGAGAACGTCATCATTGAGAGGATCGTCTCGACCGGACAAAAAACGCCTGAGGGCCAATTCTACGATCAGGAGCGGGATGAATGGGTTTTGCTGTTGCAGGGGCGCGCCACCATCTCATACCATGACGGGACTCTTCACGACTTGAAAAGCGGGGACTACCTTCACATTCCTGCTCACACGAAGCACCGAGTTGAAGCAACGAGCACGGACCAGCCATGCATCTGGCTTGCCATTCATGCACATTTCTGACGAAGCACGACCGTTGAGATTGGTTGACGCATCTCGTATGTTCCAACACCCTCGAAACATCCAAACAATGCTCTCGTTGATAGAGAGAGAACTACCAAAGGATCGGCATGGAACAGTCTTTCATCCGTAAATATGGCTTGATAATCGCCCTTGGAATCTTAGGAGCGATATCGTTCTCTCTCTTGTATGACGATGTTTCACCGAGGGCGTCAATTGACTTGAGGCATACGCGTGATGAAATCATGACTTTGGCGCGCCAGTATTTGCTCGGACTCCGTTATGACCTCAAGGACTATCAACAGGATGCGTGGCTTGCATTCGATGGGAACACGCATCTGTATCTGCAATCCAAAGGAGGGGTCAAAGAAGCGAACGCAATCATTCGGGCTGACTCACTCTCGACACACAGTTGGGAAGTTTCGTGGTACGATCGCAAGGTTCCGCGGAGCCAGGCAGTTGAATCCTACACCACATGGTTGACTCCCGCAGGGAGAATCCTCGGCTTCAACCACGTTATCAATGATTCCGCTGCGAAGGTATCACTCACTGGCGAAGGAGCCCTGACAAAAGCCGCCGCCTTCCTCGCACAACAGGGAATGAACCTCTCGATGTATCGACTGAAGACCTCCCAGCAAACGCTGCAACCAAACCGGATGGACCACCGGTTTGTCTGGGAGAAAATCGACACGACGATGCGAGATGAGATCTGGCTTCGGATTCAGGGAGACGAAGTCGGAGGATTCAGGAGTGATCTGACACCAACAGGCAAGTTTCAGCAGCAGTACAGCCAGACGAACACGACGGCAACATTTCTCGTGACCGGTTCTTTTGCAGCCGTCTTCCTTCTCTTCTTCTTTATTGTGGTTCTTTTCTTGAAGAAGTACCACGAGGGGGAAGTCGGCACAAAAACCGGACTCATGGTATTCATCGGACTTCTATCGGTCGCGATTCTTTCGGTCGTGAACCAGTATTCCACTCTCGGCTCGTCAGCGCAGTTTGGGGATTTGAACAAGTTCAACGTCAGGATCGTCATCTTCGTCTTCAATATTTTCATCGTACAAGTATTCCTCAGCGTCATGGTCTTCGCCGCGTGGAGCGTGGGTGAATCTTCCTCGCGAAGTCAGTGGCCCGCCAAGATTGCCGCCGTTGACAGTATGTTGTTCAGACGGTTCTTCACCCTCGATGTGGGAGAATCGTTGGTACGTGGATACGCGTGGGGGTTGACACTTATTGGCGGTTACGCGCTGCTGCTGTACTGGCTTATTCAGACCTTCGACCTGAGAGTGTACGTTCAAGAAACGAGAGGTGTTCCGGAGTCCTATCTGACTGGCTTCCATCCGGTGCTTGAGGCAATCTGGGGTGCAGTGTTCGCTGAGATCGTCTTCCGCTTGTTCTTCACCTCGTATCTCAAAGAGAAAGCAAAGAAAACTTGGATCGGTGTGCTGGTCTCGACCGGAGTGTGGATGCTCCCTGCCTTCACGATGTGGGACATGCCCTTTGGCTACTTGAGCTTTGAATACACGTTTGTCGCTTTGGCGGTGTGGGGACTGATACTGAGCTGGCTGTTTCTTAGGTATGATCTTCTTACGGCGATTACGGCCAACTTCGTGATTATCGCTCTGAATGTCGCCATTCCGATTTTCAGCTCAACGGGCGCGGAGTTCCATACTTCGATGTGGATCTTTGTCGGTTGTATGATCGTTCCGATTCTTCTGGCGATCGGCGGCCTGATGCGGCGGGAACGATTCGAGTTTACTCCTCAAACGCTCCCTTCTCACATTCTTCGAATCACACAGAGAGAACGGATGGCCAAAGAGCTGGAGATCGCGCGGAAAGTACAGATGAGCCTTCTCCCAAAAATGAATCCGATAGTCGACGGCTACGATATCGCGGGCATCTGCATACCGGCGCAGGAAGTCGGAGGCGACTATTATGACTTCGTCAACCTCGGCGGAAAGCGGATTGGCATTGCAATTGGCGACGTATCCGGGAAGGGAGTTCCGGCAGCAATATATATGACACTCACAAAAGGGATTCTGCAGTCGCATGCAGAAGAGAACATCTCGCCAAAGCGGGTCCTGAGCAAAGTGAACAGCCTGATGTACCGGACAATCGATAGAAATTCATTCGTCAGTATGTTCTACGCAATTCTCGATCTCGAGGAACGGAAGATCCGATTCTCGCGCGCAGGACAGTGTCCGGTGATTCTCGCCCAGCGGTCCGGCGAGCAGGGGTCGTTCCTCACGCCGAAAGGCATGGCCCTCGGCCTCGAAATGGGAAAGATATTCGATTCGGTGCTCGAAGAGCAGGAATTGAATCTCCAACGAGGTGAGGTTCTCGTATTCTACACTGACGGGTTCACGGAAGCCATGAATCCGAGCCGGGAAGAGTTTGGCGAACAACGACTCGTGGACGCGATTGCTCGCCACAGGAATAAGTCTGCAAGGGATATTATCCAGAACATTTGTAGTGAGGTTCAAGACTACATCGCCGAACGACCGCAGCATGATGATATGACGATGGTGGTTGTAAAGGTTGGTTAGGAAAGAGTGACTCCATTGTCCTCCCCGCCACTTGATTCGCTCGAATTCTCTGGTTAAGTTTTATCAGATCGTTCACTTCCACCTAAGCATCTCAATCTTTTGGCAATCGCCAAGACCTTGGCCGGACAATGATCTCCACACTTCGCTCGATCTGGATCTGGACGTCAGCTGCCGCCCTGATTCTCGCATGGCTGCCGGTGCTTGCGGTCATCCGTCTCTTCGATCGCGATCCGACTCGATACAAAACTGGTCGGATGTTCAGGGAACTCGGCGTCGCGCTGACGAAAGTCAGTACCTCATGGAAGCTGCTGATTTCCGGAGAGAGAATTGCCGACCCGCGCCGCCCCTACGTTGTTGTGTGCAACCATCAGTCGTTCGCGGACATTCCACTGATCTCAAACTTGCCATGGGAAATGAAGTGGCTCGCCAAAGCTCTCCTGTTTCGCCTGCCGGTTGTCGGGTGGATGTTAAAGATGGCCGGCGACATTCCGGTTGAGCGTGGCGACCGCGTGAAGGGTGCACAGTCGATTTTGCAAGCAGCTCGATACCTGGAACAACACTGTTC
>JACQVJ010000334.1 GCA_016209805.1 Ignavibacteriota bacterium | reverse complement strand
TCCTGAAGCCCGCGGCGACCAATGTGAACGGTGTGGCTCGTTCCTTAATCCTGCTGATTTGATCAACCCGAGGAGCAAGATCACGGGGGAACAACCTGTGGTGCGCGAGACGTCGCACTTGTATTTTCCGCTCGGGCAGTTTCAGAAACGACTCGAAGAGTATGTGCGTGAGCGCGATGCGCGCGACGGGTGGAAGGACAACGTTCTCAACTACTGCCGAAGCTGGTTCAAAGAGGGACTCCAGGATCGCGCGGTGACGAGAGACCTTGACTGGGGTGTGAAGATTCCCCTCAAGGGGTATGAGAATAAAGTGATCTATGTCTGGTTCGACGCCGTTCTCGGATACATCTCCTCAACCAAGGAATGGTCACAACGCATCGGAAAGCCTGAGGAGTGGAGGCGCTTCTGGCAAGATGAGAAGACAAAGTACGTTGCATTCATCGGTAAAGATAATGTTGTTTTCCATTGCATTGTATTCCCTGCGATGCTCATGGCATGGAACGACGGTAATGATGCGAGGTACGTCCTTCCGGAAAACGTCCCGGCGAATGAGTTCCTTAATTTTGAGGGGCAGAAATTCTCCAAGAGCAAAGAGTGGGGAATTGAGGTTATGGACTTTCTCCAACGATATCCCGCCGACCCGCTCCGGTATTACCTCACAACCGCTCTTCCCGAGTACAGGGATTCCGATTTTTACTGGAAAGACTTTCAAGCGAAGAACAACAATGAGTTGGCAGATGTTCTCGGCAATTTTGTGAACCGAACACTGGCGTTTGCCGTACGCACATTTGACAGCACCGTCCCTTCACTTGGACCGTTAACCGAGCTTGATCGATCGATTCTGGAGATGATGAAGAAGACTCCCGTTGTTGCAGGCGAGCGCATTGAGCATTATAGTTTTCGCGACGCTCTGATGGAAGTCATGAACCTCGTCCGCGCTGCAAACAAGTACTTCAATGACAGCGAGCCGTGGAAGACAGTCCAGTCCGACAAGGAGCGGTGCGCCACTGCGATACACATCAGCGTGCAACTCACGCGGTCGCTTGCCATCCTGATGTCCCCCTTCACTCCCTCAGCCTCGGAGAGAATCTGGCGGATGCTCGGACTTCAGGGCGACCCTGCACACATGCAGTGGGACTCTGCGGCCGAGATGGTGATTCCATCGGATCACCGTTTAGGGAAACCCGAAATCCTATTCACAAAAATCGAGGATGAAGTGATTGAATCCGAATTGAAGAAACTTGCCGCCGAAGATGCCGGTGCGATACCGTCGAAACCAAGCCCATCCTCACAGATGATTACGATCGATGATTTCAGGAAGGTCGATTTACGGGTTGCCAGGATCATTCGGTGTGAGCCCGTGCCCAAGTCGGAGAAACTGCTGAAGATTCAGGTTCAGGTGGGGAGCGAGGAAAGGCAGATTGTAGCCGGCATCGCTCAGCATTACAAACCGGATGATCTTATCGGCAAATCTGTTGTTGTTGTCTTCAATCTCCAACCTGCGAAGCTGATGGGGCAGGAGTCAAGAGGGATGTTGCTTGCCGCTTCCAATGAAAACGGCAGGCTTGTGATTGTTGCTCCCTCCGGCGAGATCGAGAGCGGGAGTGTCGTCAAGTGATGCACGACGTTTTCATTTGCCCACTGAGTCAGTTGTGAAAGAGGATCGGAAGGACGATGTAGGCCGCGCTGACTCCTGAGATGATAAATCCAAGCATCATTCCGACGGCCCAGAAAAACATCTTTAGATCGCCATCTTTCTCGCCGGCAACGTTCAGAGCTTTCACGAGACACCACACTGCTCCGCCGAACGCTGAGACGGAAATAGTTCCGAACGCAACCAGGAGCAGAAGATCAAGTTTTGCCATGTGAAGTGGGCTGAAGTGCCTGACTTCAATATACGAACACTCATTCCTAAATGTTCATTCTCTAATCTGGAAACATCTATGAAAATCTCTGATCGATCTCTTCCGTTCGTTTCAGTTCTCGCTGCGATCATTCTGTTGTTTGGCGGCTGCTCGAAGGAAAGTGCTGACCCTCGTCTTGAGGATCTCAACACGCGTCTCAGCCGTCTCGTCCAGGTTCCGATGCACTTCGATGCGAGCAAACTCCCCCCGCAGCGGAAGGAGCTCCTGAAAACTCTTGTGGAGGCGGGCAAGTTGTTGCACGATGCGTATCTCCATCAGGTGTATCCAGCCGGCATCGCATTGCGTGACAGCCTCGCGCAACGTGATGATGAGCTGAGCAGGAAGCTCTATCGTCTCATCGTTCGGAATGGGGGCCCATTTGACAAGATGGATCACTTCAAGAACTTCTATGGCGATTTTGCTCGCCCGTCCGGTGCAGCATTCTATCCTTCCGATCTGACGAAGACGGAGTTTGAAGAATATGTTGCCGCACATCCTGAGGAAGCTGCGGCGTTGATGAGCCCATACACTGTGGTAAAACGCGATGGTGAAAGGCTCAAGGCGGTGCCGTATCACGAGGAGTATGCACAGTGGGTGAAACCAGCTTCCGATCTCCTGAAAAGCGCAAGTACCCTGACAGAAAATTCCTCGCTCAAGAGGTATCTCAGCAGCCGTGCAGATGCGCTTCTGACTGATGATTACTACCAAAGCGACCTGGATTGGATCGACTTGAAGGACAACGATGTGGATGTTATTATCGCTCCGTACGAAGTCTATGAAGACGGGCTGATGGCAATCAAGGCGTCCTATGAAGTTACGGTTGAGATAAAGGACAACGAGGAAAGCGCGAAGCTTGATGTGTACACGCAATACCTTGACGAGCTTGAGCAGAACCTTCCGCACGAGAGGAAATTCAAACGCTCCATCAAAGGACTTTCATCGCCGATGGTGATTGTAACCGATATTTTTCGCGGTGGTGATATTGCGACGGGCTATCAACCTGTGGCGGCAAACTTGCCGAACGATCCACGGGTTCAGACCACCAAAGGGACCAAGAAGACATTCTGGAAGAACGTTATGGAGGCCCGCGTGAACAAGATCATTCTCCCCGTCGGGCGTGAAGTGATCGCTTCGGATCAAGTCAAGTACATCACGCCGCAGGGTGTCTTCAACTTTGTCCTGATGCACGAGCTCTGCCACGCTCTCGGCCCGCAGTATGTCCATGGAACGAACGACACACTCTCGGTGAACCAGGGATTGAAGGAACTCTATCCTGCGATCGAAGAAGGGAAGG
>JACQVJ010000325.1 GCA_016209805.1 Ignavibacteriota bacterium | reverse complement strand
GTATAAGGACGAAGGTGAGATCGAGAATCGTGATGGCCGGCTATCGACGCATCATGAGTACTTCAACAAGTTCATGGAGAAACTTGTCCAGAATCTTTCACAGCCCTCGGCCGAAGGCCACCTCTACCGGGTTGATACGCGTCTCCGGCCTGAGAGTGGTGCAGGGCCGCTTGCGCGCAGCCTTCAAAGCTATCTGCTCTATTACGAGTCACGCGGCGAGCTATGGGAGCGTCAGATGCTGATCAAGGCAAGACCGATTGCAGGGGATATTTCGTTCGGAGATGAGTTTCTCTCGCGGCTGAAGCCGTTTGTGTTCCCGAAAACATTCTTTCACAATCCTGCCGAATCGGTTGCCCGTATCAAAGCGAGGATTGAAGCAATGGTGGCTGGAGAAGAGAACATCAAGCTCCGGGCGGGGGGGATTAGAGACATCGAGTTTATCGTTCAGACACTCCAACTTCTCAATGGCGGGAGGAACCCGCGGGTCCGAGTTTCGAATACGCTATCGGCAATCGATCGGCTTTGTGAAGAGCGTCTTTTAACGAGCGATGAAGCAGACACGATGAGAACATCGTACATTTTCTTTCGCACCCTTGAGCATCGCTTGCAGACCATGCTGAATACACAGATCCATTCGATGCCTCAGGATCGGAAGACTCAGGCCACGCTTGCGAAACGGATGGGTCTTCACACAGCAGACGAATTGTTGCGGCACGTAGACATGCACCTGGTTTCGGTGCGGAAGATATTTGAAAGCGTCCTTTCCTTGGGGCCCAAACCTGCTGAAAAGACCATTGCTGCCATCATTCATCACAGTACCGATGAAAAGACGACCGCTTCTGTGTTGGAAAACTACGGGTTTCAGGACACGCGGCGTGCAGCGCGCAACCTTTCGGCGTTGCTTGCCGGAACTTCAATCACTCAGCCTCGTGATCTCGACATACGATCGAGAGAAGCATTCCGCTCAGTGGCCGGGACGCTGTTCGATGAAATTGCTAAAACGCCCAGTCCGGACCTCACGCTTCAGAGCTTGACCGGACTTCTTACATCGCAGAAGTTCCCCGAGCAAACCTACAAACAGGTGGAGGAGAAAAACTTCCGGAGGCTTGTGATTACAATTTGCAGTGTGAGTCCAAGGTTTGCAAAATCACTTGCACGCTATCCACTCGTGCTCGAAACCTTGTCCACCGATCCACAATGGCTTGAGACTGCTGCTGGAGCGAAGCTTGAGAGTGTCGATAGAGCGGTCGATTTCAAGAATCAGCAGGAGTTGAGAGCCGGCCTGAGACACCTCCTCGGCATTGCGACACTCGACGAAATGACGAGCGAGTTAAGCGACCAGGCTGACGCAGTCATGCGCGAAGTGCTGGCTGACGAACAGAGGAAGGAAGAGCTTGATGGCGCACCACTTGCGATCTTCGCGCTCGGCAAATACGGAACAAGAGAGATCAACTTTGATGCAGACCTTGACGTGATCTTCATCTCGGACGAGGGGGCAAAAACCACGAGTGACACATTGGAGAAGCTTGCAACACGGGTCGTCGGTCTGTTTTCCAAAGTGACCGAGAAGGGAAAGCTGTATGACATAGATGCGCGCTTGCGTCCCGAAGGCAAGAACGCACCGTTGGTCGTGGACAGAACTGCCTATGCATCGTACCTTCGGAGTCGAGCTTCTCTCTGGGAGAGACAATCGCTTACTCGATTGCGTTTCGTATGCGGTGACGAGGGGGTTGCTCGAAAGGTGGAAAAGGATGTAGAGAATTTCGTCTATGAGACTCCGCTTCCTTCTGACTGGGTGGATCGGATAGTCGGCATGCGGAGGAAAATCGAAACGCGCAGTCGCATCCGATCGTCGGGGTATTTCGATTTGAAGTTGGGAGCAGGAGGTCTGGTTGACATCGAGTTCTTCGTTCAAATGTTGCAGCTTCAGTTTGGGAAGCACAACACCACAGTGCGAGGGAAGAGAACGCTTGATCTGCTTGAGCACGCCGCCAAAGTATTTCCTGCAGCGGAAACCGTCTCTTTGTTTACCTCATCCTACAACACGTATCGCAGGGTGGAGTTTCTGATGCGAGTCACCCTCGAAGAGAAGGGGACCCTCCTCCCCGAAGAGGAAAAGCTCGAGGTCCTCGCAAAGTGTTTTGACGGTTCGACAGGCGATGTCCTGCGAGCGCATATCTCCGACACTATGATGAATGTACGAGGTCGGTTTCTTAATGCAGCCCGAATCATTCCCACCCTCCGATGACTATGAACGACACGACTCGATTTGTTCTCAATCCCAGGTTGCATGCTGCTGCATCTGCGCTGGTCGCGTTTCTCGTCTATCTGAAGACTCTCGCTCCCACGGTCAGCTTTATCGATAGCGGTGAGCTTGCGGCTGTTGCATGCACATTAGGTGTTGCTCATCCGACCGGGTATCCACTGTTCACATTGTTGGGATGGGTATTCTCAAAGCTCCCGACCGCTTCCGAAGAGATCGTGCGATTGAACGTCATGGCCGCGTTCTTCTCGAGCGTGGGGATTTTCTTTTTCCACCAACTAACGCACCTTCTCCTAACAACGACGGTTTCCAGAACGGCTCTTGCAAAAGAAAAGCACAAGGCCCGGCTGACACATGGACTGCTAGCTGCAAGCGCGGGAGCGTCAATGATGTTGGCTTTTTCAGAGACATACTGGTCGCAGGCGACATCGATTGAGGTATATTCCCTGCATGCTCTCTTCCTTTCGGTCGTTTCGTATTCCTTCTTCAAAGCCGTTTTGGTCAAAGGTGTGTCGAATGGCGGAGATGATTCTCCGCGAGAATCCTCGCCCTGGTGGTATGTGTTTGCGTTTGCCTTAGGCCTGAGCTTTACGAACCACATGACAACAATCCTGCTGGCGCCGGGATTTCTCTACTTGTACTTTGCCACCCAAGGAAGTAGTCCTGCTACCTGGAAGAGAATAGGGTTGATGGGTTTGCCGTTTCTCCTGGGATTGTCTGTATACCTGTATCTTCTCTTCCGTGCGGTGCAGTCACCGATACTTAATTGGGGATACACGGTGAACTTCGAAAGGTTCACGTGGCACCTTACCGCAAAACAATACCGCGTCTGGATTACGTGGTTCACGGATTCGGCGGGGAGGCAGTTTAGCTACTTCTTGCAGTCCCTACCTTTGGAGTTTGCGTACGTTGGAGTGGCACTTGCGATACTCGGTATTCTGATTCTCTGGCGTACCAATCGGAAAATTGCAAACACAATTGTGCTGATGTTTGTCGGATGCATCCTGTATTCCATCAACTACGACATCCACGACATCGATTCGTATTTCCTCCTTGCATATGTAGCAGTCGCACTCGCTGCCGGCTGTGGAGTGTTTTCCCTGTACTCATGGTTGCTGTCCAAACAGGGCTTGAAGTCGTCAACTGCGGCGTGGCTACTTGTCGGCATCGGCCTCGTTCCTCTTTTCGTGCACTACGCCAAGAACGATGAAAGCAAGAACTATCTCGTTGAAGATTACACAATGAATATGTTCGGTTCCCTTCAACCGAATGCGATGGTGTTTTCATTTCAGTGGGACTATTGGGTTTCCGCATCGTACTATTATCAAATCGTCAAGAATGTACGACCCGACGTTGTGGTAATTGATAAGGAACTTCTCAGGCGATCGTGGTATTTGAAGGAACTGGGAAACCGGTTCCCCTGGCTGATCAGAGGATCGCAGGAGCAGGTTGATGCTTTTGGCAAGGAGCTATACAAGTTTGAACATGATCTTCCCTACAACTCATCCGTAATTCAGGCGCGCTTTGTGGAGATGATCCTCGATTTCATTTCGAAGAACATAGCATCGAGGCCGGTGTATGTGACTCCAGAGATGGAGCCGGAGTTCACTGAGGGATTTCAGCGCGTTCCAGAGGGACTCGCCCTGAGACTCTATACCGATTCGCTTTACCACGAACCGCGGGTACCTCCTTTCAGCTACAGGCCGTTTGATCGGGAGGGGAGGCTGGAGAATAGCCTACGGAATATGTATGTGCGAGGATTCATTGCCGCGGGGAGCCATCTATATAGAAGGGGGAAGATTGAAGAAGCTGAAGCGGTTGTTTCCAGAGCCTTTACTGTGGTTCCCAATTCACCCGAAGCGCTGGCTTGGTTACGGCAAATCAAACGCGGGTTGTAAAGAAATCCCCTGGAATCGGTAAAAAGAGCTTCGGATTGGTTGACTCTTTGGTCAATTTTGTTATATTTACGTGCTCAGCTCTTTGCCCCAAACCGAGTTACTACTCATCGAAAGTGAGCGGGCGGAGACACACGATGCTGGCGTAGCTCAATTGGCAGAGCAGCTGATTTGTAATCAGCAGGTTG
>JACQVJ010000327.1 GCA_016209805.1 Ignavibacteriota bacterium | reverse complement strand
TGTACAATGGCGGCTGGGCGATGTACACATGTCCAAGCTCAATGAGCTCTTTCATGTGGCGGAACAGAAGGGTGAGTAACAGGGTCCGAATGTGTGAGCCGTCAACGTCAGCGTCGCACATGAGGATGATCTTTCCGTAGCGTATTTTCCCAGGATCGAATTCTTCTCCAACACCGGCTCCGATAGCTGTAAAAATATTCCGGACTTCTTCGTTTTCCAGAATCTTGTGAAGTCGTGCCTTCTCGACGTTGAGGATCTTTCCCTTGAGCGGAAGAATTGCCTGAAAGCGGCGATCCCTTCCTTGTTTCGCGCTTCCGCCTGCGGAGTCCCCCTCGACGAGATAAAGCTCACAATGTTCCGGATCATTGATCGAACAATCGGCCAGCTTGCCGGGAAGGCCGCCTGAGCTCAGCGCGTTCTTCCGGCGAGTGAGATCTCTCGCTTTCCGCGCAGCCTCCCGTGCTTCAGCAGCCCGCAGCGATTTCTCGAGGATCCTCTTTGCATCGCCAGGGTTTTCCTCCAGCCATGTCGCCAGCGACGGACCGAGCACTCCTTCAACAATACTTTTTACTTCACTGTTGCCGAGCTTCGTTTTTGTTTGTCCCTCAAACTGCGGCTCCGGCACTTTCACGATTATCACTCCCGTGAAGCCTTCCTTGAAATCATCACCTGTCAGTTGAATCTTTCCTTCTTTGATGATCCCATTTTTGTATGCATAGTTGTTCAGCGTGCGGGTGAGCGCTGTTCGCAATCCGACAAGGTGTGTTCCCCCTTCATGCGTGTTTATATTGTTGACGTACGTAAATATGTTCTCGCTGTACTGGTCGTTGTATTGAAACGCCACCTCCACTTCGACCGTTCGGTTGTTATCGTCTTTATCAGAGCCCTGGGCATAAAAGGGTTTCTTCATGATTGATGGACGGGTCGCATCAGTGTACTTCACGAATTCAATGAGGCCGCCTTTGTAATGAAACGTTTCCTCCTGTTCGCTCTTCGAGCGTTTGTCCACAATACGCAGGGTTACCTGTGAGTTTAGAAACGCGAGCTCACGCAAGCGTTCTGCAAGTGTCTCGAACTTGAACGTTCTGTTCTTGAAAATCTGTCCGTCCGGGAGAAAGGTCACTTGTGTTCCCGTTTTCCCCTTCTCGACTTTCCCGGTCACTTTGGCGGGACCCGTCGGATCTCCGCGTTTGTACTTCTGATACCAGATCTTCCCATCGCGATAGACCTCTGCCTCCAGCCACTCACTCAGTGCGTTCACAACCGACACACCCACGCCATGCAATCCGCCTGACACCTTGTATGTGTTCTTGTCGAATTTACCTCCTGCGTGAAGCACAGTCATTACTACTTCGAGCGCAGAGCGCTTCTCCTCTTTGTGGATGTCGGTTGGAATACCGCGCCCATCATCAATCACCGTAACAGAACCCTCCTTGTTGAGGATCACCTCAATGTTCTTTGCGTATCCGGCAAGTGCTTCGTCGATTGAGTTGTCGACAACCTCGTACACAAGATGATGCAATCCGCGAGTGCTGACATCGCCTATGTACATTGCCGGCCGCCGCCGGACGGCTTCGAGCCCTTTAAGTACGGTAATGTCCTCGGCCGTGTAGGCACGCGCCTCGTCGCCGTTTGACTTAGCCTTTCCAACCGGGACTTCCGATGTTGTTTTCGCCATGTGTTTTCTTCTCAAATGTTCTATCGAAACCTGATGTCTTTCACAATCTTTTTCCCCACCGCCCCATTGATCTTGTCGATGATTTCGAGTCTTCGCATCGTCAGTTCAGTTCTCCAGGGCGCTGTTGCCGTTTTCACAAAGAGGATCCCGTTCTCAATCCGATCAGCCTGTGTTACTTTCGCGATCCGATCTCCCACAATCTGGTCCCATGAGGCAAGCACAGAGTACTGGCTGAGCTTCTTTGTGATCCCGAGCTGGCGCGCCAGATCGTGCAACGCCGCGCCGATTGGCTCTGGCCTGCTCTGCGGTCGGTTACGCCGGGCGACACGTGCCGTTTTCGACATAGAATCTCCGGTGATATGCGTTCCATTGCACAGCGCCTTGGAAAACAGACTCGTCCGCTGTTGTGAGTATTGCTTGACCTAAATCCGCGATAAGCCCGACGACGTTCCGGGACCGATGCGGGTCAAGCTCGCTGAACACATCATCCAGCAAAAATATCGGTGTCTCTCTTCTTTGCTCGCGGATGTAGAAAAACTCGGCGGTCTTCAACGCAACAAGAAACGTCTTGTGCTGACCCTGTGATGCGTATCTCTGAACACTGACGCCATTGATACACAAGCTCAGATCATCTCGATGCGGTCCTGCGAGGGTTGTCCCGCGCCGTAACTCATCGGCGTGGCGCAGCGTAATCTCTTCAGACATCAACGATGCGATTGTCTCCGGGTCGCTCAGTGTGTCAATTCCCGGCAACGACACGTAGTCAAGCGACGGCTTCTCTCGATCACGAACCAACTCCCGGTATGCTCTGATCACATACGGTTGAAACTCCTCAACAAGTTGTTGTCTCCTGTGGATAATCCGGCTCCCGTACCGGACTAGATTAATACTCCACGGATCGATAAGACTTGACGAGTACGATCGACCAAGTTTTGCATCGAGAAGAAGTTTGTTTCGTTGCTTCAGGGCCCGCCGGTATTCCAGCAAGTCCTCAAAATATGGGCGACTGATTTGTGACAATAGAAGATCCAGAAATCTTCGTCGTTCTGCGGGCCCTCCGAGGGTTATCGCGCTGTTTTCGGGGGAGAGAACAACAATTGGAAACCTCCCGATCACCGAGGCGAGCGTCTCCGGTTTTGAGCGATTGACCGTGAACCGTTTCTCACCCGAACTTCCAATGTACGCGGCCCTGATAGAGTTTTCGATTCCCGCATCTGTTATGAGTGTTCCTTCGACTTCGAATATCTCCTTCCCGATTTGCAGAACAGTTGCATCGTTTGCAGCGTAGAAACTCTTCGTCAAGCTCAAGTATGAAATTGCTTCGACAATGTTCGTCTTGCCCTGACCGTTAGCGCCAAAGAGGGCATTGATACCGGGTCCAAATTCTACCGACGTATCGCTGTGATTTCTGAAGTCTTTTATCCTCAGATGAGCAACATTCATCAAGGGAAATCTCTCTTAATAATGCGGCAGCCCCGCCAATGACGGGGCTCCCAGGGTTCATGAGTCCTTCGCTGTAATCAGGCATTCAACCGGACAGGCATCACAAGCATCATAACATCTTCGCTCTCTTTTGACCCTACCGGACTGACAATGCCGGCACGAGTTGGCGAACTGAAGTTGAAAGAGATCTGCTCTGAGTCGAGGTGGGCAAGAATCTCCATTACATACTGAGAGTTGAAGCCGATCTCCATCTCGTCGCCTGAATATTCGCATTCAAGCGTCTCCTTTGCTTCTCCGCCAAAATCAATATCCTGCGCCGAAATATTCAGCGCTTGTTTTCCCATTTGGAACCGAATCTGATGAGTAGTAGCACTGGCATAGAGACCGACTCGTCGAATGGAGGATAGCAGCTGCTCACGGTTTACTGTGAGAGTTTTGTTGTTCTCCTGAGGTATAACGCTTTCGTAATTTGGATATGTCTCTTCGATAAGTCGTGAAATTAATTCCGTACTGTCGAAATTAAACTTGATGTGTGTATCGCTTATACTGATGGTGTTGCTTCCGCTCTCGGCCGATTTACTCAAGATGTTGAGTGCTTTCGCTGGAACTATGATGTCACGTTTCAAACCCACTGTATTTTCAAACTTGTGTGAGCACTTTACCAATCTGTGACCATCAGTAGCAACTGCGCGCAGTTCTATTCCCTTTGGCTGAAGTAACACTCCCATCATCGCAGGCCGCAATTCATCAGCACTAACTGCAAAGGACGTTCTGTATATAAGTTTTCGTATGAGATCATTCTCCATTGTAACTTCCTCTGTCCCTTTAAAGGGAGGCACTGCCGGAAATTCTTTTGCATCTTCTCCTGTCAGATTGTATTCCCCATTAGCTGTTGTCACTTTAATCCTGTTGGTTGCTGTATCAATGGAGAATGTTGTGATAATATTCGGCAAATTCCGAATCGTATCAGTTAATCTTTTTGCCGGCACTGCAATTCTTCCATCCTCTATTCCTCTTACTTGCAGAGATACGGTAAGAGAAACTTCCAAGTCGGTCGCAGTAATCGTCAGTGTATCATTGAGAAGGTCGAATAGAAGATTCTCCAAAATAGGCATTGTCGATTTTGTTGGAACGACGCCACCTACTTTGGCAAGCATGCGTTGGAGATCGCTGCTACTAGTGG
>JACQVJ010000326.1 GCA_016209805.1 Ignavibacteriota bacterium | reverse complement strand
CCAGATTCAGTTAGAGAATTCTTAACAAAAAATGAAGATTAGTTCTGGGTGAGAGTTGACCCACGTTCTGCGAATTCACCCAGCCGTTCCGTTGGAATTTCCCGATGATTTGGGGTTGGATTCCTGGAAGAGCCTCGGATCGATCCGATACTTCTTGAGCAGCTTGCCGAGCTCACGTCGTTCTTTCCCGGCGGCCAGAGCTGCATGGCTTACGTTTCCACGATGCTCGTACATGAGACGATCGAGGTACTCCTTTTCGAATGCCTCAATCATCTGTCGCTTCATTTCCTTGAGCGAGTTCAATTCAGGCACGTTCACTGCGGGGGAGTCGAGTTGAGTCTTGGGATTGTAGGGAATTCCGAGGTCCTCGCTCACGATGGAATTCGTCCCGCAAAGATGGATACTGCGGATGATTGCGTTCTCAAGCTCGCGGACATTCCCCGGCCAGTCGTAGGAAGTTAGAGCCTGAGCACAGGAATGGGAGATCACCAGCCCCGACCGCTCGGGTGGTGCGTGTTTTTTCAGAAAATGGTACGTTAGCGGGAGGATATCTTGTTTGCGGTCGCGAAGCGGAGGAAGGTGGATAGAAAAGACATAGAGCCGATAGTACAGATCTGCACGGAACCTCTCCGCCTTTACCAGTTGGTCAAGTGGCGCATTTGTGGCGGCTATGATTCGTACATCTGCATCCTGCTCGCGGCTCGATCCGACGGCACAATACTTTTTATGTTCAATGACGCGGAGAAGAACCACTTGCGCTTTCGCGCTGAGGGCTTCCACTTCATCAAGGAATAGCGTGCCCTTCTCGGCTTGAGCGATGAGGCCCTGCCTCGGCGCGTGGGCATCCGTGAACGCGCCTCGCTCATGCCCAAAGAGCTCATCTTCCAGCAGTGTGTCCGGCAATCTTCCACAGTTCACTGGAACGAACGGGAATGCTGCCCTTGGACTCAAATAATGAACCGCCCGCGCGACAAGCTCTTTTCCTGTACCTGTTTCCCCGGTGACCAGCAGTGTAGCGTCACTCTTCGCTACCACGGGAAGAGATCGGATTGACTCACGAAATACCTGAGTGTCACCGACAAGTTTTGCCAGCGCCTGTGCCTCGCGGAGTCGCTCGACCAAACCCTCCATCGATCACCTTTTGATGTAGTACAAGGAACAATGGTATTACAAAACGCTTAGATAATGCCCAATAGGGGAGAACTCAGATTGTAATCTGGTTTTTAGGCCATGTCCATTGGAAATTCTGACACAACCTGCCTGGCAACCCCCATCAGGTACATTTAGATTAGTCCTTGCGGCAGGAATGAAACTCTGGGCTATTTTCAAGAAATCTAATCAAAAAGTCAAGTAGAATCTTGGAGCATTCTTCCCCCCCACTAAGCCCACGTGACCAATGTCACTCCCCGATTTCCAACGCAAATCGACACCCCAATACACTTCGCTAACCCTTCGTGACATCTTTCCGCAGTAAAAGCATGTCGATCGCTTCTTTTTTTTTATATAGTCTGAAGATTTCGGCTATACACTGCTCGACTGATTTCTTCCCTATCACTAAGCACGGCGATGATCAACAGTCCACTTGAACCATTCGCAAAGATTTCTCATGTTGTCTTCGTAACTTCTGAAACACAAAATCCCCCGATGAATGAGGGTGCCGACAAACGCGTGCGTGAGACAGTCGATGCGATTTACCGATCCGACTCGCGTCGCATTCTCTCTACGCTGATCCGTCTGCTTGGCGATTTCGACCTTGCAGAGGAGGCGCTGCACGATGCCTTCGCGGCGGCACTGGAGCAGTGGCAGCGGGACGGTGTGCCAGCCAATCCCCGCGCATGGCTTGTTTCCACCGCCCGCTTCAAGGCCATCGATGCTTTGCGGCGGCGGGCACGCTTCCTGCCCGTCGGGCCCGCTCCGCCGAAGCGGGAGCGAGGCGAGCAGGCGACCAACTCATTGCAGGACCAACTCATCGAACAACTCGAAGCCGATATGACAGACCCTGCAGAGCAGATCGACAAGGGTGTTAAGGACGACGAGCTGCGATTGATCTTCACGTGCTGTCACCCAGCGTTGCCGCCGGACGCCCGCGTTGCGCTGACCCTTCGTGAGGTGTGCGGTCTCACGACCGAAGAGATTGCACGCGCGTTCCTCATCACTCCGCCCACCGTTGCCCAGCGTATCGTACGCGCCAAATCGAAGATCCGCGATGCTCGCATTCCATTTCACGTGCCATCACAGGCGGATTTGCCCGACCGGTTGGATACCGTTCTGCACGTTGTGTATCTCGTGTTCAACGAAGGATACTCTGCCTCGTCGGGAGAGTCGTTGACCCGGCCCGATCTCTCGGGTGAGGCGATCCGGCTGGGTCGAATTCTCATGGAATTGCTCCCCGAGCCCGAAGTGATCGGGCTCTTCGCTTTGATGCTGCTGCAGGAATCGCGCCGCACCGCGCGTGCCTCACCGGCGGGAGACCTGATTCTCCTGGAAGATCAGGACCGCTCTCTTTGGAACCGGGAACACATTGCGGAGGGAGTGGCGCTTGTGGAGCGTGCGTTGTCGTCGAGGCGGTTCGGCCCGTACGCAATCCAGGCTGCGATTGCGGCTGTGCATGCCGAAGCTCCC
Source organism: Ignavibacteriota bacterium (assembly GCA_016209805.1). Lineage (GTDB taxonomy): Bacteria > Bacteroidota > Ignavibacteria > UBA10030 > UBA6906 > JACQVJ01. The sequence goes on along the minus strand of JACQVJ010000326.1, from coordinate 461 downwards.
AACGCGGCAGCAACCGACTGGGAACAAATCGTCGGACTGTACGACGTGCTGCTGCAAGTCCAACCGTCCCCCGTGATTGAGCTGAATCGCGCTGTGGCGGTGGCGATGCGCGATGGGCCTGAAGCAGGCTTGCTGCTCATCGATGCCATTGTTGAGCGCGGTGATCTGGCCGACTACCACCTCGCGCACTCTGCGCGGGCGGATCTCTGCAGGCGTCTCGGAAAGAAGGAGGAAGCCAGAACCTCGTACGAACGGGCCCTCGCCCTCACGCAACAAGAGCCGGAAAGAAGGTTTCTCGAACGGAGGCTTCTTGAATTGGGCTGAGAAGGTGCGTAGCCGCCTTTGCCTGTCAATTTTTGGGTTTGGATTTTCTACATGGCGCACCCGTTGTCGATTTCGTACGCCGCCAAACGTCTATCTTTCGTAAGTGCCGTTCTCAACTCATGGAGAAACCATGAAAT
>JACQVJ010000322.1 GCA_016209805.1 Ignavibacteriota bacterium | reverse complement strand
TTCGTGTGGTGGTGGTTGGAGGATAGCCTATCGTGTCGGTACACACCGTTGCGATTCTACTTGCGTTTTGGTAAGTTGCGACAAAACCAACCAGCCACCCACCCCTGTAAGCGTTTGACCTCATGCCGCTTCATCGATCAAAGACAAACGCGATTCTCCGCAACATCTCCCGGCACATTTCACTCACGAAGAAGGAAACCGAGTTCTTCCTTTCACTCTTCTCCCTCCGCCGCATCGTGCACTAATATACTCACGAAGGACTCAATTTCAGGCGGGACGTGCGAAGCTCCTCCTGTCCATAATATATTACAGTCCTTGCGTTTTGGTTTTTGACTCACTTAATTACAGAGTATCGATTTAGTAGCACCTTCCATTTCCTGTAACTAAGTCTTCTTGCGTGGGATCGTTGCACTCAAAAGCTGATTTCCCCTTCCTCGATTGTTGTCAGTCGGGGACTCGTCGTCGTACTACCATTCGTTGCTTGCTCGGCTTCCTGAGCCTGAGCTTTGTCTCCATTGCGGCCAACCCGGCATTTGGCCAGATCCGCCAGGAGAAGTTCCAGAACTTAACCGTCGACCAGGGGCTGTCACATTTCAGAGCGTATGATATTTTGCAGGACCACCTGGGATATATTTGGATTGGTACGATGGATGGTCTGAACAGATATGACGGTTACAGCTTCACAGTATTCAGGAACGACGAGGGAGATTCGACTTCAATCTCAGACAACGTGATCACTGCCCTGTGCGAAGACCGTCATGGAAACCTCTGGGTTGGGACGAAGGACGGTGTCCTCAACAGGTTGCTTCGATCCAGCGACACATTTAAGCGATACATGCATAGCGCGGGCCAGGGGGATGACCGCAGTCCAATACGATCGATTTATGAAGACTCCTCTGGTACGCTTTGGGTTTCCACGCTTGGAGACGGGTTATGTCGAATGAGCGAACAACCTTCTCAAATGACCTCCGGCCTTGAGAGAGCGAATTGTGTTCACTACAAGCATGACCCTTCAGTGCAGGGAAGCCTGAGTAGCGACAGAGTATTCTCGATGCTCATAGATGCGTCAGGTGTGCTTTGGGTGGGGACGGATCAGGGATTGGATGTATTGCATCCTGAGAAGAAAGAATTCATACATTATCGACACCGTCCTGAGGATCGTCACAGTATCGGCAATAACCTTGTTGTTGCGATTCATGAGGATGAGTCAGGCCTTCTGTGGGTTGCGACCGGAGGCGGAGGACTCAACGTACTGGACAGGCAGAGAGAAAGATTCACGCGGTACCGGTTCTCCGCAGTTGACCCGAATAGTCTTAGCTTTGATTTCGTCACGTCATTATGGGAAGAGAACTCAGGATTCATGTGGATCGGAACGCAAGTCGGATTGAACAGGCTGGAAAAGACAACTGGGAAGTTCCAGAGATTTCGACATGATCCTTCGGACCCCGCAAGTCTCATCGACGACTATGTCGTGCGTGTTCGGGGTGACAGATCCGGGAATGTGTGGGTTGTGACCGACCGGGGTTTGAGCAAAAAGATCAGGAGGACATCCGAGTTTGTTCACTACAGACATGAGAGTAATAGATTCGCTCCACAATCCGTGACGGCCGTTCTTGAGGATTCCGACGGCTCACTCTGGATCGGCACCGAGAGCGGTGTGAAGCGCTACGGCCATGGGAACGAGAAAATGGTTCACTATCGCCTGAGTGGAGACTATGTTCAGACGATATTTGAAGATCGAAAGGGAACGATCTGGATCGGAACAATCAGCGGCGGGTTGGACCGGTACGATATCCACGCGGACATGTTCGAGCCGCTTGCTTGGGCTCCACATGATCAGGGAAACAATATGATGTCAATGTGTGAAGACGATCATGGTAGGTTATGGATAGGAACCTTGGGTGAAGGCCTGGTGAGGTTCGATCCGGAAAAGAAAAAATTCCAACACTACCGACATGATCGCGATGACCCTCGTTCACCGAGTAGCAATACTATTCCGATTGTCTTCTGTGACAGAGAAGGTACGTTATGGGCTGGAACTGAAGGTGCAGGGCTGAACATGGCATTGCCTGGAGCTGATGATACTCGCCCTGCATTTGTTCGCTTCACTCATGATCCATCTGATACGACAACTATCAGCAGCAACCGGGTCCATGGAATTCTTGAGGATTCCAGAGATCGACTATGGATCGCAACCGGGAGTGGCCTGGATCTGCTTGACAGAAAGGCCAAACGGTTCAAACGCATCTTGAGCAACAATGGCCCATTCATTGGTGTGATCATGGCAATGGTCGAAGATGATGAGGAAAGATTGTGGCTGAGTACTCTTCAGAATGGGCTCTACAGGTTCGATCCCATAACCAACGCTTTGGACCACTACGATTCCGATGATGGACTTCAGAGCAATCGGTTCTACTTTGCCGGGTGCAGGTTGAGAACCGGTGAGATCGTCTTTGGAGGCGAAAAGGGTTTCAACCGGTTTCATCCGGACAGCATTCGACTGAATGAAAATCGTCCACACGTTGTGCTGACTGAATTCACGGTGTTCGACAAACCGTACCCCTTTCCGCAAACGTCCGTTTCTGTTGTTCACAGTATCGAACTTGCGCACGACCAGAACTACTTTGCATTTGAGTTTGCTGCCCTCGATCAGACCATCCCCTCGAAGAATCAGTACATGTACATGCTCGATGGTCTTGATCGTGGATGGGTGCGCTCAGGGAAGAGACGTCTGGCAAGTTACACTAATATTGATCCCGGCAAGTATACCTTCCACGTGAAAGCATCGAACAATGACGGTGTCTGGAATGATGAAGGTCTCGCAGTTGCGATCACCGTCAGACGGCCGTACTGGGCAACGTGGTGGTTTCGGACACTCGTGGTGTTGGCAGTGGCAGGCGTGCTGGCAGCCCTCTATCGTTATCGCGTATCCAGACTTCTGGAATTGGAGCGACTACGTCTGCGTATCGCGGGTGACTTGCATGATGGTATTGGCAGCAGTCTTGGTAGCATTGCATTAACCAGCGATATGGTTGCATTGAGCAGTGGAGTACACGAGGATGAAAGAAAACAGGTTGCTGAAATCGGACTGGCAGCGAGAAGTGCCGCCGAGAGTCTTCGTGATATTGTCTGGGTCATGAACCCCGCCTTTGACAGGGTCGAGAATCTCATTCTCAAGCTGAAGGACGAGGCAGCGTCGATGCTGCGGTACACAGAGTACTCCTTTGATGTTACGGGGAGTCAGGAAGAGACCGTCCTGAATATGGAATCCAGACAGAACATCATCCTCATGTACAAGGAGGTGCTGCACAACATTGTCAAGCACTCAAATGCGACGTTCGTTCTAATCGGCGTCGAAGTGGATGCTGATGAATTCAGGCTGCGAATCGCTGACAACGGCGTGGGCTTCGACGTCTCACGGGAGTATGACGGTAATGGCTTGAGGAATCTGAGACGACGTGCTGAGAAACTTGGGTGCGTGGAAATCAACAGTAAGGCAGACAAAGGGACTGAAATCAGGTTGGTGACGCGAATACCGTGATCGCGGTATGGCGGACGGCGCCCCCACATGTTATATTGTTTTCAATGTCTCACAATCAGAGGAGCTAGACTTCAATGCCCGGTACCATACAGTGGAATGCCACCTACACAGGCGGCGGACCTCATCCCTCGGCCGAAATCTATGACGCTGAGGAACAGGTCGTGCAGTCAAAGTATGTACCTTGTAAGCCACCTATTAATTGTGCGTTTTCTATGAACGATCTGCCGTTCGGCGAGTATACCGCAGCACTGGTGAGCGGTTCAGACCATTATTACTTCGTTGGCGGTGAGGGTATCATTTCTGCGCCGAATCAATCATCCGAAGCGCAGACCTTGGTTCTGACCGAGGATAATCCAACAGCCAGTGTGACGATCAATGTTCAACCAGAATAGCATTGCGGCGGAGGAGGTTGTGACTCAATCTCGGAGTTTGAGTGAAGCCGGACTCAACGTGTGGGTTGTCGAGGACGAAACACGTTTCCGGAACGCACTTGTGAATGTCATCAATCATACATCGGGCTTGCAGTGTGAACACTCTTTCGGCTCATGCGAAGCGATGCTTGAGAATCTCAACAAAGACAGCCCACCGGACGTGATATTGATGGATATTGTCCTTCCGAAGATGAATGGGATAGAGGGAGTGGGGCGTGTAAAGGCCGTGTCACCCACAACGGACGTCGTCATCCTCACGAACTATGCGGATGACGACAAGATTTTCAAGGCGCTGTGCGCAGGCGCTTCGGGGTACCTTCTCAAGACAACGCCCCACAAGGAGATTAAGGGCGCTATCCGTGAAGTTGTCGATGGGGGAGCGCCGATGACTGCCCAGATCGCTCGCAAAGTGCTGGACACTTTTGCGAAGCTTGCGGTCCCACGGGGCGAGTACAGCCTTACGGATCGGGAACGGGAGGTTCTCAGGCTTCTTGTAGACGGTCTCACCAAGAAAAAGATAGCGGAAAAGCTGTTCCTCAGTTGTTTCACTGTCGATACCCATCTGAAGAACATCTACAACAAGCTACATGTCCACACCATAAGCGGTGCTGTTGCCAAGGTCTTGAAAGAACACCTCGTTTAGCGTGTTGCTGAAAGACTGTTTTGAGCCACTTATAGCACTCTATTAGTCCCCTAACAGGTTGCTGAAAAACCCAGCGGCTTGACAATGCGGGTCCGCCGCCCGATTCTGCGACGCGGAATCGGGCTTCGGCAAAGAACGCCTCGCAGTGACTCTGAAAAT
>JACQVJ010000044.1 GCA_016209805.1 Ignavibacteriota bacterium | reverse complement strand
GAATCCCTCCACCTGGAATCTGTCTGACCTCTGCAAAAGGCGCTGAAAAAATCATTGTTGGACCGGCCCCGGCGTTCACATATGGCCGAAAGGTTTCGGTGATATCCTCTCTAAACAAGCGGTACTGGATACCGAACAATAACGGCATCACCAGGAATCTCCTTAGCTTTCCGGGGCTGAAGGAGACATTGATGAATGGATCGTAACGCTCGAACTCCCTTTCGTCTTTGGATTCGGATATGGAGAATGAGGCGAATCCGAAAAGATCGCTGCTGAATTCTCTTCTATAAAAGGTGCCCAGGCCGAAGCCATCGTTCGAGATGAGTATGTCCAACCCCCACACGTTGTGGTAAGTTGGTGGAGGTGAAGGAATGTCGGACTTTGGTTGCTGAGAAGTGTCTGAGGAGAGAATGTTGCTCGGCAGGGCTTCGAACACCACCGGGCGATGCTGGATCTCTATGTTCTGTGCTTTGGTATCGTAGTTAACCAAACCCATCGTTATCAGAGCAAGCAGATATGTACTTACTCTTCTTCCTGTCTCCATTCTCCCTCCTGCCGGTTGTTCATTTCAGATAACAAGTTCAACAGCACATTGACGAAGATAGTTTCTTTTGGGCTGAATAGCAATTACAGTACTTTAAAGATTCCGAACTTCAGATAGCGCGTCTCCGGCATTCCCGGAAGGACGGGATGATCCGGCGCAGCCCCTCGCCAGTCGAGCAGCTGCAAGGCTCGTCCGGCTTTCAATGCAGTTTCATTGACGATGCTCAGGAATACTTCAGACTCTATATGGTGAGAGCATGAAGCCGTAAGTAAAGTCCCCCCTCTTTTCAGGAGTCCGAGCGCAGCAGCATGCAGGTCTTTATACCCTTTCTTTGCAGTCTGAACATTTTTCTTGCTTCGTGTGAAGGATGGCGGGTCGAGGACGACGACATCGAATGATCTTCCCTGGGCAAGCAACTCCTTTAGTTTCTCGAACACGTCAGCCCGTTCAAAGACGACGTTCTTCATGTTGTTCAGCGTTGCATTCTCTATTGCTCTTTGTATTGCACTTTCCGAACTATCGATCCCCATCACGAAAGTGGCACCGCCGCGTATCGCACTTAAAGCGAAGCCGCCCTCGTTGCAAAAGCAGTCGAGAGCGCTGGCACCTCTGCTGAAACGTTCAATGCTTTTTCTGTTTTCCCTTTGGTCAAGAAAAAAACCAGTTTTCTGTCCTTCGAGGATGTCGACTCGATACCGTATGTCGTTTTCGGTGATGATGATCGGCGATGATGTTCCTCGCAGCACCTTCTTTTGTTGAGGCAGCTTTTCGAGGAGCCGGAGAGGTGATTCGTTGCGTTCCACGATTCCAGTCGGATGAAAGATCGCCTCAAGTGCATCACAAATGATCGCGAGTCTCTGATCCATCCCATACGAAAAGGTCTGGACTGCCAACAAATCATTGAATCTGTCGATGACGAGTCCGGGAAGGAAATCGCTCTCGCCATACACCACTCTGTACACGGTGCTGTCGGGGTAGAGGCACTTTCGGAGCTCAAGAGCTTGCGAGATGCGCGCGTAAAAGAAGTTGAAATCAATTTCCTCGATTCGGTTCGAGAGAAGACGAAACGAAATAAGCGAGTGGGGGTTAAAGAAGCCAATACCAAGCGACAGTCCACTGGCGGCCAGCAGCTCAACGATGTCACCGGGATCGGGAGATCCTTTCGTTTCGCGGATCTCATTGCTGAACACCCACGGATGTCCGGCGATCACCCGCCGGTGCTCATTCTTCTTGAGAAAAATTTGCTTTTGCAAATGGGATGGACTCACGGCGCATCAAGGTATCAAGATCGGGATCGATTTGCAAGGATGACGAGCAGCATCCTCCTTTGATAAAGATGCATTGTGAGGCGAGTGAAATAAGGAAGGTCCGTTCTGCGTGGCGGTACAAGATCGTGCGTTGATATTCGCGACGAGAATGTTTATATTTTTGCGGTCAAGTTAATCATCCGGCTCTTCAGTGCAGTCATTCCCACACCGTCTCGCCTGTGTCATTTTTGATATGGATGGTACATTGACTCAGACGAATGAGTTGATCTTTGCCAGTTTCAATCATGTGGCACAAAAATACCTCGGCAAAACATTGACACCGGCGGAGATCGTTTCTCTTTTCGGGCCGCCTGAAGAGGGTGGACTCCGGAACCTCGTTGGTGCTGTGCAGGCCGATGTTGCGATGGATGAGCTGTGCAAGTTCTACAAGGAACATCACGCAGAGATGGCTTCGTTGCATGAAGGTATTGAGGATATGCTGCGGTTCTTAAAAGACCGGAGAGTAAAGCTTGCACTCTTCACCGGCAAAGGGAATCGGACAACCGGGATTTCGCTGGAGGCCCTGAACATCGGTCACTATTTCGATCTTGTTGTATCGGGGACGGACGTCGTCAATCACAAGCCTCATTCTGAAGGCATTGAGAAAGTTATTACGACGTTCCGATGTGATCCGTTGCAGGTACTCATGGTCGGGGATTCACCTGCCGATGTGAAAGCCTCCCGGGGCGCCGGCGTGAAGAT
>JACQVJ010000340.1 GCA_016209805.1 Ignavibacteriota bacterium | reverse complement strand
TTGTGATCGTCTGAAAGAGCGTTGACTTTCCCGAGAAGGGTAATCCGACAATGCCGATTTGCATGAGTGTGCTTTCATGGGTATGAGAGTTCGATGACAGGATACGGAAGCTGGAGGACTAATGTTGATGAAGGGGCGGCAACCGTTCTAACCTTCGTTACAACTCCTTCAAAGGATGCGGCATTGCGATTCTTTCGGCGTCTGGGTAATCTGAAGGTACGGATTCAGCCACGAGCCTCACGATGGCGACAAAGGGACCTCTGCTTCAGTACGTCTGGCCCTGAGATCACAGGCTCCCAACGACGGTGTTACCATAACGATGGAGAACTTCTGAGGAGATGTTGTTGTCGTCCCCTCCCTTTTTTCGAACCATCCTCAGGCAAAACGTCGCGCACGCCTTTAACATTCGCTCACAGCCGTTACGACCTTATCCACTAATGCTGATCGCTTGCCTTTCCCATACAGAATCCGATCGTTGAGTTGCGCGTAGATCGTTTTACTGCCCGCGCGCTCGGTCGCTCAATCAAACGGCCCGATTCTCCAAGTATTACTGCCATAGCAGTCTTTCAGCCATCAATTCCCTTCCTGCCTGTATATTCCAACCTTTTCAAGGATACTTTACTGCTTTGACAGTAATATCGGTGGGAAATTTCATGATTGTGGCTTGACTCTCCCTGATTTTCATGATATATTACCGCTAAAACAGTAATAATATATGAAGACAAGGGAACTTGGGTATCCAGAAATCGGAGCAATCGTTCGCTTCCATCGCAAAAAAGCCGGCCTGACGCAAAACGCGCTTGCTGAGTTGGCTGGCGTCGGAAAGACGGTGGTGTTCGACATCGAGAAGAACAAAGAGTCCGTGCAGTTGGATTCTCTCCGAAAGATACTCCGTGCTCTGAACATCAAGGTGGTTTTTGAAAGTCCATTGATGGATGAGTTGAGAAAGGCCGGTGATGAGAAGGGCTAACGTCTTCATGCATGGCAAGTCAGCCGGAACTCTGGAAGAACTCGAACAAGGAAAGAAATATATCTTCCGGTACCGTGAAGGATACGCGGGGCCTCCGATCTCGCTCACAATTCCGGTTACGCAGCAGGAGTATGCGTTTGAGATGTTTCCACCTTTCTTTGACGGTCTCCTTCCCGAAGGGGCTCAACTTGAGGGTCTCCTCCGGCAAAGAAAGATAGACCGGAACGACCTTTTTTCCCAGATCGTTGCTGTCGGTCAGGACCTCGTTGGTGCCGTTACTGTCGAAGAGCAGGCATGAGGCGTTGTCCGATCACATACGAGGAACTCATCGCAGGAGAGTACTCTTCACGCGGGTTGCGGATGCTTGCGCGGCAACTTACCCGCCTTGAGCCACTTCCGTTCACTGCGGAGGAACAGCGTCTCGAAGCTGTGCGAAGAGCGGCAAAAATGTCAATCCAGGGTGTGCAGGCAAAGCTGAGTGCGCGCTTGAACGTAAATGATGGATGTTTTGATGTAGTGGATGTCGGAGGACAATTCATCTTGAAGCCGCAAAGCAATCTCTACCTGGAGCTTCCGGAGAACGAAGACGTAACGATGCGTCTTGCTGCCGATGTGGGAATCGAAGTGCCGTTTCACGGGATGGTGTACTCGAAAGACGGATCCCTGACGTATTTCATCAGGCGCTTTGACCGCGTCGGTAGACGCGGCAAACTCCCCGTCGAAGACTTTGCGCAGCTACAAGGAAAGACAAGGGACACGAAGTACCAGTCGAGCATGGAGCAGATTGCAGCAACGATCGAGACACATTGCACGTTCCCGGCGGTGGAGAAATTGAAACTGTTCAGGCTGACGTTGTTCAGCTTTCTTGTTGGGAACGAGGATATGCATGTTAAGAATTTTTCGCTCATCAGTCGCGGCGGGAAAGTCGAGCTCTCACCGGGTTACGATCTCCTCAATACAACCATCGCGTTGGGGGGTACACCGGAAGAACTGGCGCTCCCTTTGCGCGGCAAGAAGAGGAATCTCGACAGGCGCGACCTTATCGATTACTTTGGGTTCGAACGACTCGGGTTGACACGAAAGTCTGTAGACTCAGTACTGAAGGAGTTTGCGCGTGCTGTTGAGAGTTGGAGAAGTGTACTTGCAATAAGCTTTTTGTCCGAGCCGATGAAGCAGTCATACCTTGC
>JACQVJ010000339.1 GCA_016209805.1 Ignavibacteriota bacterium | reverse complement strand
GTACAGTGCGACTCGGTCTCGATTTTTCGTCACGGCGCTCTGATGATTCGTTGGAGCCGTGACGACCCAGACAACCTGTTGTATTCCAGATGGTGAGCGCATCGGCGTTCATTCGTTGAGACAAGGACGGTTCAACATGCGAGCGTTGACTTATTTGATTGCCGTTTTTCTCTGGGTGACCGGTATTACCTCCTGTTTCCCCCAACAGTTGATGGATACTTTGCAACTCAAGGTTCGAAAGCCAGAACTCCGCAAAGAACTCCTCGCGATGCTTAAGAGGGACCAACAAATCCGAACCGACTTCATCAACCGAATGACAGATTTCTTTTCTCTTGATTCTGCGCGCTTCGTTTCCATATTCGATTCGGTGGACACGATGAATACGGCACGTATGAAACAGATCATCGCTCAATACGGGTGGCCAGGAACGAGTTTGGTCGGGAAGGATGGCGCTGAAGCAGCCTTCAGTCTTGTTGAGCACGCCGACCGTGACACAGCATTCCAGATCCGCTGCTTGGCCCTAGTTCAACAAGCATATGCAAATGGCGAAGCTTCCGGTGAGCAACTCGCAATGCTCACAGATAGAATTCGCGTGAATCAAGGAAGACCACAGGTCTACGGTAACTCGATCACGATTTCTCCGGGTGGCACTTTTGTCGTCGATCCGATTGAAGACGAAGCGAATGTAGATAAACGACGTGCTGAACTTGGGCTCCTTCCATTGTCTGAATATCTTGAGGCACTCAAGGAAGCGCTCAATCTGAAGAAGAAATGAGATGGTGGGGGGAAGGTCCGGAGCTTGGGCTTCCACCGATTGCGAGACACCATTCCCGAATTTGGAAAATTCCATCCTCAAGAACTCCTTCTCCTTTGTGACCTCCCCATAAACGGGGAATCATCCATCTCGTTTCACGGCATGATTGTTGACCTTCTCAACAGCGATGAGTCAGGCCGCCCGGGGGGGAACTCTGCCGTCAGCCTTTCAATTTGTGCAGGTTTTTTTGTATATTTCGTCAATTTTTCAGACCTCGGAACCTGAACAGGTATACATGACCATACTCGCATTTGTAGATTTCTTTGTTGTTGCCATGCCGTTGCTTTATGCCGGATTGGTGGCTCTGTATGCGATATCGTTCTTCCGCAATAACCCCGCTGCTGAGCGTCTGAAGACGCGGTTGTTGGCACTCACCGCGGTTGCCCATCTCGCCTATATCGGCCTTCGGACGGCAGCGTTCGACCACGCTCCGATCACCACGGTGTTCGAGATCATGACCTTGCTTGCGGCTTGTATCGCTCTCGGCTACGGGTACATCGAGCTTCGAACGAAGGTGAGAAGCACGGGTTTCTTTATCCTGTTGCTGGCTCTTGTCTTTCAAACCGTCTCCTCTCTGTTCATAAAAGATCTCACAGAAATCGCCTCCATCCTGCGGAGTCGCTTGTTAGGAATACATGTCTCGACAGCGCTCCTTGGCTATACCGGAATTTCTCTCTCTGCTGTCTACGGTTTTCTTTATCTCATGCTCTACCACGAGATCAAGTCGTCGCAGTTCGGAGTGATCTACAATCGTTTGCCCAATCTTGAAATGCTTGAGAAGATGAGTCACAAGGCGGAGGTCTTCGGATTTGTAATGTTGAGTGTCGCAATCATCATCGGGGTTGTTTGGTTGCCGGAAGCGTTCGAGAGTTTTTCGTACTGGGATCCGAAACTGATAGGCTCAATGGTGATCTGGGCGTTATACGCACTTGCACTCGCGGCAAAGCGCATGCTTGGCTGGCAGGGAAGGAAGGTAATGATCATATCGCTTGTTGCATTCGGTTTTGTTTTCCTCTCCATGACGGTGATAAATATCTACCTCAGTGGATTTCATTCGTTCTATTAGGATTGTTGTTGGCGATGAATTTATTGTCCATAGGAATCAGTCACCACACCGCGTCGCTGGAAGTGCGGGAGAAAATGTGGATGTCGGTGGATGAGATCAGAGAAGCACTGAAGCAGTTGAAGCAGGAGTTCTTCACTGAGTGTCTCGTTGTCTCGACCTGCAACCGGACAGAAGTATATGGTCTGACTCCTGAAGTGCGGCTCAATGACCTTCCTCTGAAGAAGTTCCTGATCGACCTCAAGCGGGCAAATGGTCATGTTCTGCCGGATCACTTCGCGGGAACATACTCGGGCGGAGCGGTAAATCATCTCTTCAAAGTAGCGGCCGGCATCGACTCGATGGTGATCGGCGATATCCAGATATTGAGTCAGGTGAAAGAGGCCTTTACGCTCTCGACAGAAATGGAGACAACCGGCCCTGTGATGAACCGCTTGATGC
>JACQVJ010000324.1 GCA_016209805.1 Ignavibacteriota bacterium | reverse complement strand
CGCTGTAATCACCCCAACGATTCCTTGGTCCACCAAACGTACGAATGTAATAGTCGACACCTGCGCGAAGCACTCCTGAACCGCGGTTCGTTCCGGCCGGATCCGCTGCGAAGCGACCGGTGAAGTATGCTCCGGGGTAAATTGATGAAGCAGAGGCTGAAAAACCGATTGCGGCGTCACCGGTTGAGTTCACAGCGATCGCAGGAAAGAAGGTGTACGTAGTTGAAGCGATATCCTCACCACCAATATCTCCTTGATCAGAAAGCGTAATCGCACCACCGGGGACAGCAGCAGTGCTGAGCTTGAACCAATGAGCTGTTGTCTGGCCTGCATCATCTCCCGAGTTTGGGATGATTGTGGCCGTCATCCACAGGAGGCCGCTTCGCCAAACTGCGTTCAGAGCGCGTCGGTCATTCACCTCTACAAGTGTTCCCGTTCCAAGTTGTGGAGCATCCGGTAAATCAGGAAACGAAGGGCCTTCAATGTCGCCAACTGAAACGTACTCTTGAACAAACGCTGGAGTTCCGAGTGGGTCATCAACTCTGACAACTTGAACAAGTTCAAGGCCGCCCCCTGTCAGGCCTGAATAGGAAACAAGGAATGTACCTATTGATGTGCCAGCAGCACTCGGGGGGCTTGGTACACCACCTGCACCGAACACATGCGCTGGCTGTGTAGTAACAGCCAATCCGGCAGAAGCATATGGATCATGAAAGGAAACACTTGCAGCCCCGCCCCCGTAGAAGCCACCCACGAGGCCTTTTGCAACGATCCAGAGTCGTACACCGCCAAAGGAACCCGTAAGAAAAGTGAACATGTTGTTTGTGACATAAACCGCTTCCTCATCAATAGCGAAGCCCGGATAGTCGGCCCAATACTCAAGCGTGCCCCCAATAACCGTCTTTGAGTCAATTGCATGGTACCACCAGTCTGCAGAGGTAGCAGTGGCGGGACTGCTTGTCTTTGAGACAGCAAGCAAAATGCGCGAGATATTCCCTGGGTGGGGATTCCCGCCACCCTCAACTTTCTCAAGCGTCACAACTACAAAACGTCCCTCATACTGGTCGTAGATAACCTTTGGATCGAACGTAAAGGTTGTTGGTGTGAGGGAACTAAAAAAATCGGCCAATGCATCGCGAAAGATCAGGACCCCTGCTTTCGTGCGAGCTTCAATCATAACGTTGACAACCGCTATTATTCGGTCGGGCCCAGCCGCTGCAATCGGATCCGGCGGGATGAAATAGGTACCTCCGGTCTCCGTTGCGTTGTCGTCGAAGTCGAATCCCTCAAAGCTGCTGCTGAGTACAGGTGCATCGGCACTCGGCACGAAAGGTGGTAACGCTGGGGAGACGCGGACACCAGAGTTAGGAGTTTCAAGCGGTCGCACTGAACCCGCCGCAAGCCCCCCACTAGAGATCATTGGAGTTTCGTGAGTGAATATGTGCCGCTCCACATTCTGGCTTGATTGCCCAACAGCTTTGTGTTGAATCCCAGCCAGCAACCATAAAACATACCACAAGAAGATAAAACAGAACACACTAATCCCCTTGGCGTGTCCCGTCGAAAGCCTGTGCGCATTCATGGCAGTCCTCCCAATTGTTACCCAAAAGTGAGAGTTTTTCAGCCGAGTATCAGAGTGTCGAATCTCATTTCAACAGAAGAAGTTTTCTGCTTTCCACGAACGACCCACTCTGCAATCTGTAGAAGTATACGCCGCTCGCCAGGCTCTGTGGTATCCACATGATGGCATGTTCGCCTGCCGGTTTTTCTTCGTTGACGAGCGAGGCGACTTCCTCACCGATCACATTGAATACCTTGAGCGATACGAATCCATCGCGCGCAAGATCATAGCCAATGGTCGTCGATGGGTTGAACGGATTGGGATAGTTTTGCAGCAGGGCGGTTTTCTCCGGCAAGGTCTCCTCGACAACAGAGGTAATCTCAGCTGCTGTGAAGTTTCCAAATGCAGTTCGCCATCTTCCATCTTCACCACTGGGAGGGATGATTGTTCCCCGTGCCATGGCAAATTCGTTGAAGACCCAGAATGACCCGTTTGCCGGATCGATGGACATGCCGCTGTAGTCGCCCCATCTGTTGCGCGCACCACCGAACCTGCGCACGTAGAAATCCACACCGGCACGCAACACCCGTGAAGCACGCACGGTGCCCGCAGGATCTGCGGCGAGACGGCCAGTCCAATAGGCGCCCGGGAAGATGCTTGATCCCGAGGCTGCAAAACCGAACCCGACGTTACCGGACGCGTCAATAGCTAATGAGGGATAGAAGGTGTGCGTTCCGGTCGCGATATCTTCGCCACCAATCGTTCCCTTGTCTAAAAGCGAGAGCGCTGGTGTTGTAATCTTGAACCAGAACGCGGTTGCTTGACCCGCGTCCGGTCCCGTGGGAGGATTCACGGACATCGTCCCCCAGAGATTTCCTCCCAACCATTCCGTATCAAGGCAACGGGAATCTCCGGCGTGGATCTGGGTCGCACTTCCCATCTGTGGCGCGTTTGGAAATGCTGCAAGCCCATTGTGAATATCCCCGCCGAGGGCCACGAATGTGTTTCCAAACGATGGTGTCGTCACAGGATTTGTAAGTACCACAACGCTGAGGAAGTCATTCCCCGCACCATCGGCCCATCCAGAGCTGACAAGATACGTTCCCAATCCTGTAGGCGGTGTGCCTTTCATGTGAGCCGGCTGAAGAGGACCTGTTTGAGCGAGGCCCGCAGAAGTGAGAGGATCGTGCACCGTTACAGTCGCCGAGCCTCCGCCATAAAACCCCCCGACAACTCCCTTGTGAACGATCCACAGTCGCGAAGCAGCGAAAGCACCCCCACCAAAACCAAACATGTTGTTGGTGATGTACACCGCCTTGTCATCAACGGCGAACCCCGGATAGTCCGCCCATCGATCTGCGCCATCAATAAAGATCTTTGAATTGATTGAATGAAAAAACCATGTCCCGGTGGGATCGTCCGTCGCAGAGACGGCAACAAGAATCCGCGACGTGTTGGCAGGATCCCCGTTCGCCACATCTGTCACTTCAAGCGTAACAACCAGGAACCGATTCTCATACTGGTCGTAGATGACTTTCGGATCGAAGGTGTTGTTGACTGGTGTGAGCGGTTGGAAAAAACTGCCGACAATCGATCCCCCCGCGTTCGTCCCCAGCCTTTTGCTGCTTATGAGCGTTCCGGTCTTGTTGTAAATCTCTATCGAAGTATTCACAACACAGACAACATGACTGGGACCCGCAGCCCCGATCGGATCAGGGGGTATGTGAAAGCTCCTTGCGCCGCCGGAGAGATGATTCTCTGCATCACGATCAAAGTCAATAGACTCAAAACTCGTCAGCAGCACCTCGCCCGATTCGATGGGGGGATCCAACCGTGGGTACGGTGTGGTCTCACTGCGAGATTCAAAGAACGAGGATGTTTTC
This sequence comes from Ignavibacteriota bacterium, assembly GCA_016209805.1. Classification (GTDB taxonomy): domain Bacteria; phylum Bacteroidota; class Ignavibacteria; order UBA10030; family UBA6906; genus JACQVJ01. The sequence goes on along the minus strand of JACQVJ010000324.1, from coordinate 3,921 downwards.
AGTTGCGCCATTGCGCCCCCGGAGATCGCCGGGATTTCCACCGTGAGCATTGTTCTGAGCTGCTCTGAATAGTGGCTTTGTCGCACAGGAGTTTCGGATTGAGAAATCGCCGAGGAACTCGTTAAGAGCAACGATGCATGCACTGCCAGCAGGCTGACTACTGCACCGTTGAACGATAGCCATTTCGGTTTCATATCACCTCCGTAAAAGTGTGAGACGTTGTGACTTTAGTTCGGATCTCGAACCGCTAAGCCCAGGGCAGACGGTATCTATAAAGAACTGAATGATCGAAAGTACAAATCATGTAACCCACTCTGTTCGACAAAGAGTACTATGAGTTGTGAAATGGGGATTTCGTTTGTCTCGTGTCAGGGGTTGAATGAGGAGTGGAATTGAGGGATGAAATGTTTGGGCCGCGTTGCACAATGCCCCCCAGGGCAGCTTTGACATCACATTGTTAAAAGAAGACATGCGCATGGTCGTGCAGCGCGTCAATGAACGGAAGTTATCGAACTTCACAACCAATATACGGACTCACGAGAGAATGTCAAGCCCTTTTTCGGGAAGATTAGCAGGTTGCTGAAAAACTATTTCGACAGTCATTGCGGGCATTGAGATTGCCTGCCTGTCGGCAGACAGGCTTCGCCTCAAAAAGCGAGTCTCGGAATGACGCGAAAACAGACTTTTTCAGCACACCGTTAGAAGATAAATCAGTCAAGGTGGAGTTCTGCTCTGAGGAAGTGGGCCGTTGCCGAGTTTTGCGAGCGGGCAACTTCCTCGGGAGTGCCTTCGCCAATGATGAAACCGCCTGCATCGCCGCCGCCGGGGCCAAGATCGATCACCCAGTCCGTTGTCTTGATGACGTCCATATTGTGCTCGATAACTATAACTGTGTTTCCTTTGTCAACCAGTTTGTTCAAGACCTTCAGCAACATACGGATGTCCTCAAAGTGCAGTCCGGTTGTGGGTTCGTCGAGTATGTAGAGCGTGCTTCCGGTGCCTATCTTCGATAGCTCCGTGGAGAGCTTGACCCTCTGGGCTTCGCCACGACTCAGAGTTGTTGCCTGCTGGCCCAGTCTGATATACCCTAACCCAACATCGTGCAAGGTGCTCAGCTTCCTCTGCAGTCCTGGGATTTCATTGAAGAATTCAACGGCCTCCGCTACCGTCATATCCAGAACGTCTGCGATGGATTTTCCTTTGTAGAGCACCTGAAGTGTTTCACGGTTGTATCTTTTTCCCTTGCAAACGTCACACAGTACATACACATCAGGAAGGAAATTCATTTCGATCTTCTTCACTCCGTCACCCTCACAACCTTCGCATCGTCCACCGGCGACGTTGAAGCTAAAGCGCCCCGGCTTGTAGCCGCGGATCTTTGCCTCAGGCATTTGCGTAAAGAGGTCACGAATCAACCCGAACACGCCTGTGTAAGTAGCAGGATTCGAACGCGGCGTTCTGCCAATCGGGGATTGATCGATATCGATGACTTTGTCGATGTGCTCAAGACCATGGATTTTTTTGTACGGCAAGGGAACAAGCTTCGACTTATAGAATTTCCGTGCAAGAATCCGATACAGCGTTTCATCGATCAGTGATGATTTCCCGGATCCGCTCACACCCGTAATGGCAATGAATCTCCCGAGGGGGATTTTGAGTTGAACCTTCTTGAGGTTGTTTCCCGCAGCACCTTCCAGAACGAGCGCCTTCCCATTCCCCACCCTTCGTTGCGTTGGTACTTCAACCGAACGATGACCAACAAGGTATTGTGCCGTGTACGAGACCGCATCGAAACCGCCCCCGTTGGTCTTGATTGAATCGTTGCGCAGCGCAAGTCCTGTAGGTGAACCATACGTTACGACATATCCACCATGCTCTCCGGCTCCAGGGCCCAGGTCGAGTACAAAATCGGCGCTCTGGATCATTTCTTTGTCATGTTCAACCACAATGATGGTATTTCCCAAGTCCCTAAGCTTTTTCAAAGAATCTATAAGCTTAATGTTGTCGCGTTGATGGAGTCCGATGCTTGGCTCGTCGAGAATGTAGAGCACTCCAACGAGCTGAGAACCGATTTGTGTTGCCAGTCGGATTCGCTGCCCTTCCCCCCCTGAGAGGGTCCGGGCAGATCGATCAAGCGTGAGATAATCAAGTCCGACGTTGAGGAGGAACTCCAATCGCTGCCTGATTTCTTTCAGGATCTGTGTAGCGATAAGCATCTGTCGCTCGGAGAGCATCAGCGATTCAAAGAAATCCAATGCGTCATGGATGGAGAGAAGAACCACATCGCGAATGTTGAACTGCTTCCCAGTCGCAAGGTTCTGAAGTTTGACGGCGAGACTCTCTTTCCTTAATCTTCCCCCCTTGCAGCTCGGACAGGCCTTCGTGTTCATATATGCTTCCGCCCATTCGCGGATGTTGTTCGAGCTTGTGTCATTGTAGTAATTCTTCAGCATGTCGAGGATACCACCGAACCGATGCTTATATACCACCGTTCGGCCGCTGGCAAACTTATACTCGATTTCAAACTTCTCACTGTCTGCCCCATGCAGCAACACATCCATTGCCCGTTTCGACAAATTCTTGAGCGGGGTATCGAAACCAAAACCAAACTTCTTCCCCACCGCACGCAGTTGGCTGAACACCCACGTCTGTCGCGGCTTTCCGAACGGAGCAAGCCCCTCCTGATTTATCGAAAGCTCAAGATCGGGAATAATGAGATCGACATCGAGCTCTTTGATCTCTCCAAGCCCATCACACGTTTGACAGGAGCCGTAAGGCGAATTGAAGGAAAATGAGTTCGGCGCGGGCTCCTCATAACTGATATTACACACGGCACAAGAAAGATGGCGACTGAAGAGAACGTCCTCGGATGAAATTACTGAGGCTCTCTTTTGCAACTTCTTATTGCTACGGCCATTCTTCGGCTTAGCCGTCACATTGGAATCACCATTGTCTCGTTCAATGTTCGCGATGATCACCCCTCCACCGAATTTCAAGGCCACCTCCACCGAATCGGCAATGCGGGATCGCGATTCCGGTCTGACAACAATGCGGTCGACAACAATTTCGATGTTATGCACCTTGTAGCGATCCGCCTGCATGCCTTTATCGATTGCCTTCACAGCACCGTCAATCCGTACACGAAGAAATCCGTCTTTCAAGATTTCTTCAAATAACTCCCGATAATGCCCTTTCCTTCCCTTTACTACCGGCGCGAGGATTTGCACTTTCGTCCCATCGGGAAGCTTCATGATGTTGTCTATGATCTGGTCTGTCGTTTGCTTCTCGACCTTGCGACCACAATTGTAGCAGAACTGTGTACCGACGCGGGCAAACAACAGTCTGAGGTAATCGTAGATTTCCGTCACTGTGCCGACCGTGGAGCGAGGATTATGGCTGACGGTTTTTTGCTCGATGGATATTGCAGGACTCAGACCCTCGATGTAGTCCACATCGGGTCGCTCCATAACATCGAGAAACTGGCGGGCGTATGCGGAGAGAGATTCGACGAACCGCCGCTGACCTTCGGCGTAGATCGTATCGAAGGCGAGGCTTGATTTGCCGGATCCAGAAAGACCGGTGATGACCACGAGACGGTCGCGTGGGATATCGACGTCGATGTTCTTCAGGTTATGCTCACGGGCACCGCGGATGACGATCTTCTCATCGAACACGGTTGCATGAGGCTCCTGATTTTTTCGCTCGGGCATGGTTATCAAGAACGGAAGAGATTCGGTCAACCAAGATAGCACAATCGACCGCGAAATTCAATCAAAGAAAAAAGGCCCATCCTTTAGCGATGGGCCAGATGAAATGAGAGAACACCAGGGGCTCAATATACTTTTTCGCGCTTGCTCAAATATTCCACGAGGGCGATGTCAAACGGTGTCTTCGTATCAAGCAACACGTAGTCCACGTAAT
>JACQVJ010000039.1 GCA_016209805.1 Ignavibacteriota bacterium | reverse complement strand
TTCGATCTTATCCTGATGGACTATTTCCTACCGGGACAGAATGGACTCGAAATCACGCGTGCACTTCAGGAGAGACTTCTCCGGATACCCGTTGTGTTCCTCACCGTGAACAAGGATTTCGATCTTGCTGTTGAGGTAATGAAACTGGGGATTGAAGACTACCTGGTAAAGGAGGAAATCTCAACGCCGGTTCTGCCCAAGACTATCCTCAACGTCATTGAGCGACAGAAGTTGAGGGAACAATTGACTACTCTTGAAATAAGCCAGAAGCGCCTTGAGGCGATACAAGAACTGGTCATGAAGATAACACAGGAGATTCGCCTTCCCCTCGACGCCATGCGTGACAACGTTGAACGGTTGCTCCAACAGCATGAGACGGACAACCTTAAGACTTACCTCGGAATCATCAGAGACAATCTTCAACGCATCGAAAAGAAGATTGTCAAACTGAAAGACCTGAAGACGGACAAGACCGTGCAGTACATTAAAGATATCAGGATGTTCGATTTGTCTTAGTGGATCTTCCGCGGGCCAGTCATCCCGACCTTGTCCTCCCGCTCCACTCACAGTGTGCAACACCAGGATTCCATCTATGAGACTCACCATTGCATTAGCACAGATTGATCCTGTTCTCGGCAATGTCGCACGAAACATCGAAACACATCTCGCAATGTGCGACAAGGCCATTGCCTCCGGCGCGAGCTTGGTTGTATTTCCGGAACTCAGCTTAACCGGTTACTCCATCAAGGATATGAACTGGGATCTTGCCATTAATCCGAGCCGGAATAGTGGATTGTTGAAGCCCTTGCTTGAAAAAAGCCGTCAGATTACGATTCTCGCCGGTGGGGTTGAAGAGAGCTCTTCCTTTGCCCTGTTCAACTCGGCGTTCATGTTTGAAGAGGGAACGGTTCGGGTAGTTCATCGAAAAACATATCCTCCCACCTACGGGATGTTTGAAGAGATGAGATACTTTTCTTCCGGGCGTTCCGTGAAGGCGTTTGAAGCAAAGGTGGGGAAGATAGGAGTGCTCATCTGTGAGGACTTATGGCATATTTCTCTCCCATACCTTCTCGCCAAAGACGGTGCTCTGATTGTCATCGCTCTTGTCGCGAGCCCGACACGAATGAGTGGCAATGAAACACAATTGCAGACTGCAACTATCAACACTGAGAACCACAGAGCCTACGCTCGTCTTCTTACTACATACATCGCGTTTTGCAATCGGGTGGGTTATGAAGATGGAGTGAATTTCTGGGGCGGATCTAACATCGTCGGACCGGATGGCGAGCTCTTGGTGCAAGCTAAACTATTCGAGGAGGACTTGATCACGGCAGAGGTCGATGCAAACGAAGTACGTCGAGCAAGAAGGTTTTCACGGCATTTTTTAGACGAGGAAGTTGACCTTGTTCTTGCCGAACTCTCCCGCATAAGACAAAATCGCAGTTGAATCCCGGGACATCCGCTTTCTTGAAACTATGGGCCATTTTGTGTACCTTGCTGAGCCTTGTTTTCACCAGATTGCATCAGCAGATCGCGTGCTGGGACTTGTTGGTATTGAAAGAAATGGACCCTGGGGCCGATGAACAGCCTTCCTACGACAAAACCAATGCTGTGATTTTCCTACTCCTCAAACTACCGTAATGAAAGACGCACAACTCACGTCCATGAATTCGGATCAGGTGACAATCTACCGGGAGCCCGGACCACCGATCGATAAGGAACGCCCTCTCGAATCCATGATGAAACGATTCGATGTGGCGGCTGAGATTCTTGGTTTGGAGCGCGGTGTCTACCAGTATCTCAAAACTCCTGTCCGCCAGCATATCGTGTCGATTCCAATCCAAATGGACGATGGGAGGATTGAAGTGTTCGAAGGGTATCGCGTCATTCATAACGACGTGATGGGCCCGTCCAAAGGTGGAATTCGATACGCTCCGGATGTAAGTCTTGACGAGGTGAAGGCACTGGCAGCGTGGATGACGTGGAAGTGTGCGGTTGTCGGCATACCCTTTGGGGGAGCGAAGGGGGGTGTGCGATGTGACCCATCCAAGCTAACCCAGGTTGAAATCGAAAAGATTACTCGCCGGTATACCGCGAATCTGATGGATGTGTTCGGCCCTGAAAGGGATGTTCCTGCCCCGGATATGAATACAAACGAACAGACCATGGCGTGGGTGATGGATACCTACAGCATGCACACGCGCCGAACCGAAAACGCTGTCGTGACAGGCAAACCTTTGATCATAGGAGGATCCCTCGGTCGCAAGGAAGCAACCGGCCGCGGGGTGATGGTAAATACGCTTTCTGCCCTTGGTAAACTCGGCTTAAGCCCAAAGGATGCAAGTGTGGCCGTCCAGGGCTTCGGCAACGTCGGCTCGATATCCGCAAGACTTCTTCAAGAACAGGGATGCCGGATAGTGGGAATCAGTGATATTTCCGGTGGCTTCTTCAACGAGAACGGTATTGATGTCTCGGGAGCAATGACCTATGTTGAGAAGCATCGATCCCTCCACGGATGGAAGGGCGGGGACAAAGTGTCTCAAACGGAGTTACTGGAGTGTGAGTGTGACGTGCTTGTCCCGGCAGCAAAAGAAGATCAGATCAACCCAGCGGTTGCAAAAAAGATACATGCAAAGGTCATCGTGGAGGGTGCAAATGGACCTACCACAGCAAAAGCGGATCCTGTCCTTCAGTCCAAGGGGATTCTCGTGGTGCCAGACATCCTCGCAAACTCAGGGGGAGTGACCGTCTCGTACTTTGAGTGGGTACAGGATCGAATGGGGTATTTTTGGGAGTTGGAGAGTATCAATGATCGACTCGATCGGATGATGCGATCAGCATTTGATGCCGTGTATCAGGCAGCAGCGAAACACCATGTATCGATGCGCATCGGCGCATATGTGCTTGCCATCGATAAGGTGGCGAAGACCCTGAAAGTCCGCGGCATATACGCGTGAGCTTGATGAGTCTGGATCAAATCCTGCGGTCGAATACGAGGCGGCGTTCACTTTTCGTCCTGACGATCATGTTCGGGATGTGGGGTATCTGCTCAGCCCAAAACGACTCAGATGAGCAGGTCCCGGAGACAAATCTCGAGATCATAAGGACTCTTGCGCGCCAGGTTGGAATTCGGATTAGCAGGACAATCCCTCAGGATGATTCTGTTCGCATTGTTGTCATGCCAAGAGAATCTGCTTGGTATGTTGAGACACCACTACTTCAGGCGCTGCGCGAGAAAGGCATTCTTGTCACCGGTTCATCCTCGGCGCCACTGAATGCGGAATTTGGTTTCGGAGAGGCACGCGTCGAGTATTCGAATCTGCGAAGAGATGGTTTTCTTGGGACCAAACTGCTGGATAGAAAGGTTACCCTGTTCCTCAGCGCACGAGCGGTGGACCTTCGCACAGGATCCATCCTAACTGCATCCGACTTTGAAGAATCAAAAATCGATACGATCGCACTTTCGGATCTTACGGTTGTGGAAAATCCCAATCTGCCGATTACACGCGGAGTTCTTCCGAGGGAAGGGTTCTTCTCGAATTTTGCGGAGCCTCTAATCCTTTTGGGCGCCATCGCAGTTGCGGTGTTTCTCTTATTCAATGTTCGTAGTTAGTTAGGACAACCTATCTTTATGGCAAGTCTGCTTTCGGGGAGTGGTTTGGCTACTGTGATCTTCTTGTTGCTCAACTCTTTTTATGCGGAGCGATCAGATGGCTATCGGGTACTGGCCGACTTTCAGCGCGCTCACTCGGGATCGTCTGTGGTTCGCTTACTTGCAGTTGGCGATGTAAACCTCGGGCGAGAAGTGGGTCAGCGGATTCTCCTGGGAGACACGAAGTTTCCATTTGAGTTTGTTAATGAAGAGTTCAAGCAGTACGATGTGGTCTTCGCAAACCTTGAATCAACGCTTTCGGATCAGAATGGTGAAACGCAGCATCCTAAGAATAACTTGATTTTTACCGGACCACCTGAAGGAGCATGGTCGTTGCGCGATGCAGGAGTGACAATTGTATCAACTGCAAATAACCACGCACTCGACTATGGAGTTCGTTCCCATCGGGAAACGATACAATACCTGGAGGAGGCGGATGTTGCTTTTGTCGGAACGTCCCGTGATAGTGCGATGTTGAATGAACCGAAAGTTCTGGTGAGAAATGGCATCAGGATGGCGTTCTTTGCATGTACCGATGTCATGAACATGGAGAATCCGATATGGAAGAGGTACGTGGCATCTGCAGACACGTCGACGTTGCTTCCAAAGATCAGAGCGTATCGTGAGTCCGTGGATTTTGTCATTGTGAGCTATCATGGTGGTGAGGAATACGCCGATGGGCCGAGTCGACGCACACGCGAGTTTGCCCGGGCATTGATTTCCAACGGTGCAGATTTGTTTCTGGGACACCACCCTCATGTGCCGCATGGGATCGAATACCTTGATGGAAAATACATATTGTATTCCCTGGGGAATTTCGTTTTCCGGCAACCGAGTCTCTATTGGACACAGCGGAGCTTCGCCTTTGCTGCCGAGATCAAAAAGGATGCCTCGGGAACGCGGATTGTTTCATTCAAATGCAGGCCAGTCAACAGCGGTTTTCAGCCTGCGTTTGTAAGCGATGCAAATGATGTAACAGTTATTCTTGAAAGGGTAAAAACATTATCATCGAAAGAAGTCGTAGGGCAGATCGCATGGTGAGAATCGGTCGATCAACTGTCATCGTGTTTACAATGATCTATTTCATCGGCTGTGGTTCCGGTGAAGAGACAACCAACCTTCCAGCGGAGGAACGCTTCCAGCTTGCGAAGCAGCTTTTTGATGAGCAGGCGTATCTTGAAGCGATCAACCAGTTCACGATCATCACACTGCAGTACCAGGGGAGTGCATATGCAGGCGACGCGCAGTTCTATCTTGGAGAGTGCCGATTCAATCGAGGAGAGTATTTGCTTGCTGCATTCGAGTATCAACAATTGAAGCGAAACATGTCCGCAAGTCCGCGTGTCCCGGAGGCACAGTATAAACTCGGTCTTTCCTATTACAACCTGTCACCGAAGTCAACCCTCGATCAAGAATACACGCTGAAAGCCAAAGAGGAGCTGCAAACTTTTGTTGAATACTATCCGGGACATGAGCTGGCTGCCGATGCCGAAGCCAAAATCGCAGAACTGATTCAACGGCTGGCCAAGAAGGAGTATGACACAGCACGGTATTACGCGACGTGGGAAAACTACAAGGCTGCGATTTTCTATTACCATGAGGTAATCGAAAAATACCACGACACCGAGTATGCACCGCTTTCGTACTTGGGAAAGGTGGAAGCCCTCATTGCAAGGAAGAAGTATCAGGAGGCGTACAACGAAATCAATAAGTTCATCGAGCTCCACCCGAACAGCGTCCTCCGTTCGCAGGCCGACAAACTGAAAGAATCGATCGAGAACGAGTTGCAATCGAACCCGCCAGTCAGCGGGAAGGAATCAGGGAGAACCCTTGGCGTCGGCAACGAGCCAGGTGTTTCTTCCAAGATCGGGCCGGGGCATTGATGCAACCAAAGTACGTTCGCGAATCGCAGGTAATCACCACCGAGCTTGTGCTTCCGAATGACACCAACCAGCTCGGCAACCTGCTTGGCGGTCGGTTGATGCATTGGATTGATATCGCAGCAGCGATTGCTGCACAGCGGCACTGTGGACGCGTGTGTGTGACGGCATCGGTTGATGAGCTGAATTTTCACGAAGCGATCCGGCTTGGTGAGATTGTCGTGCTTCGGGCATCAATCAACCGTGCGTTCCGAACATCGATGGAGGTAGGTGTTGTTGTAACGAGTCATGGCCTGCACAGTGGGCCGCCCCGTCGTGCCAATAATGCATATCTCACATTCGTTGCCACTGACGAGAAGGGCAAACCTGTTGCCGTGCCCGCAGTGACGCCTGAATCGGATGATGAAAAACGACGATACGAAGAGGCATTGATCCGCAGGCAACAGAGGTTGGCGCGTAGAACACAATTGTAGGTCACTCTTGCACACACAGTCCGGCCCGGAGTTTCCGTATCCAGTTCGTCAGCACCATCCGTTTTTCTTCGCAGTAGGTTTGTTCTACGTACACCTTCTCTGGTCTTCGGTTACGTATTCTCAACGGTCCCTTGCATCATTCGGTGCCATGACAGATCTGAGTCTTGGCTACAGACCAACGGGACTCGCAGTCGGATATTCCTCTCCCGCAGTAGCTGAAGTTGCAGTCATCTCCCACGACCTCCAAGCGATTTATTGGTACGAACTGAACATTGATGGACGATTCGCCTTGACGAACAGACTCAAGTGCTCCAAGCAACCGCGTCTCATCACATCCTTCGACGCGAATGGAGACGGCCGATCCGAATACATAACCCTGTCGGGTGATGGATTGTGCCTTTCGGTTTTCAAAAAGAAGAAGGGTGAGTTCGATGAGAGATTGATTCCTTTTCAGACGGCTTCGCAGCGGTTCGTGGTTGCAGATATCAACAACAACAGACGAAAAGACGTCATACTCTTCGGCAAGAGCAGGGCTGGGGCAACGACATTGCTTGCGAGACCCGACGGCTCGTTTGAGCCCGGGCCGACGTTGTTCGCGGATATCTCTGCAAGTGATCTGAAGACTACCGACCTCAACAAGGACGGCATAACGGATATCGTCCTTACAAACTGGCTCTCCAACCAGCTCGTGGTTTTCTATGGCATTACCAATTTGATCTTTTCCGAACAGGTGACGATTAACCTTTCTGATGAGCCCGCTGAGATCGACCTCACACCTGTAACGCGGGAGAAAACATTGCTGGTGGCGGTAACACTTTCGGAGGCAAGGCGGATTGAAGTGTACGCCGGAAACGTCCTCGGTGAATTCAGGAGGATCGCAGGGTTTTCCACACCGGAGAAGCTTGCGGGGGTACAATTTGTTGACGTCAACAAAGATGGGTTCTTTGACATTGTTGCCGGAACTGGGCAAGGGATCCTGGTTAGCCTCGGAACTGAACATTCGTTCTCTGATCCGATTATCTTCGGTGCGGCAAGCTCAATCGCAGGGTATACGGTTGCCGACATTGACGGTGACAAAAGGAATGATGTGGTTCTTCTCGACCGCGATTCGAGACGGCTTATTGGACTCGCCAATGCCCGACCTTCCGGAAAGGTCAACTGGCCAAGCGACTATTGTGTTGGAGGTTCACCCCACGGTCTCGCGGTCCGTGACTTCAACGGCGACGGGCTCGTGGATATCGCTGTCGCCAACGCAAAATCTTCCACGATCTCGGTTCTCTACAACGAAGGGGAGGGGAGGATGAGCGGACAGCAAGCTGTGACAATTGCCGAATACCCCACGTTCGTCAGAGCAGCTTTCTCCGCGCGGGAACCTCTGAGAACACTTGTCACTTCCCATTCAAAAGTGGAGAAGCTTACTTTCATCAGACTCACGGAGGAGGTGAACCAATCAACGGCATTCAGTATTCCAACAGGGTCCGATCCCTACGTCGTTTTCGCATCCGAAGATCCGCTGACGCAGAGGCTTGACCTCCTTGTCCGATACCGCAGAATTCGCGATGGATCTGTTTCGCTCTCATCCTTTGAACAACTTGATGGCGGCCAGTTTATCGAGCGAAGCCTTCGTCCGATGTTTCCCTTCGCAATCACAGCCCTGACAGTGGACGATCTTACCCGGAACGGCAAGTTCGACGTGATTTTCTCCACGCACGATAAGACCACACGCCAATCCACAGTGCACATCGGGATTGCAGAGTCGGGGTTCGATTTCAAAACCACACAATCGCTTTTTTCCTACGGAGATTCCACGTCGAGCACTCGTGCAATCGTAACCGGCTATGTCAATAATGATGCGACTAAGGATATCCTTGTTTCGCTTGGTCCCCCACGAAATGCGATACTCATAGCGTATGGAAAGGGAGATGGGACCTTTCGTGAGTCCCTCGCATGGATACGTGGCGCCTACCCGGTAAACGATGATGCGATCGTCATTCAGGATGTGAACAATGACGACATAAACGATCTTGTTTTTGTAGATGGCAACAAAAAAGGAGTTGTTGTGCTTTACGGGGGAGAACATGGGGGGTTCCGAAGTCCCATTTCCATTGTTCAAGGGGAAGGTATTCGCTCTGTGCGCGTAGCAAGTTTGCGACAACCGAAAATCCAGGATTTGATTCTGTCCGATGCCGATAAGGGAATCGTCTCCATTATCTATAATCCCTTTCGAAAATGACTCGCTTCTCCACACGAATAATTGTAGTGTCCATTCTGCTGGACCTCCTGGGAAGGCACGCGCTGTCGCAACCCGCCGGAACATCCCACATCGAGGCTCTCGAAGCGAGGATAAAGCTGGTCAACTACATCACGGGCGGTGAAACAATTGATATACCCCAGAAATGCGGGCTCCCCTCGATTGCGCACGCACTATCCAACCGCGATCGCTTGAGCCCGGATCTCAGGCGTTCGCTTGATCTTGTGTTGACACGGCCGGTCCTCCAGAAAAGCATCGTTGCTGGCAACTTCCGAATTCACTACGACACCGTTGGCTCGCATGCCCCAGCTATGTTGGACAGCAGCCATAACCCGATACCGGGCACGGCAAACGAGTACGCGGATTCAGCAGCTTCGATTATTGGTCGCGTGGCAATATTCGAGATTGACTCCCTCGGCTATCCCGCCGCGCCGCCCGATCTCGGCGAAGGTGGTGGCCCTGAATACGACATCTATATTATGGAACTGGGAAATCTCTACGGGGAAACAGTCTTCGAGACACCGATCGAAGAGACCGGAGAGAGGGTTCGATACACGACATTTATGAGGATCGACAACGATTTTGTTTTTGTCAATCCCGACAGCAATCGTGGGCTCCCGGCCCTTCGTGTTACACTCGCACACGAGTTTCACCATGCGATTCAAATTGGTAATTACGGATTCTGGAGCGGCGAAACGTACTTCTACGAGATTACATCCACCTGGCTGGAAGATGTTCTCTTTCCTGAAGTCAATGATTACTTCCAGTACGTCCGATCGGGCAGCGGGCAATTTAGAAGACCTGAGGTATCATTCACAACCTCCAATGGATTGATTGAGTATAGCAGATGTGTTTGGGCCCACTACATAGAAAACAAGTACAACCGACTTCGCTCCTATCCAAAGTATGGCCGAACTCTTATGCGACTCTTCTGGGAACGGATCAGATTGCTGAAACCTCTGGCAGCAATGGATATCGTCCTTCAAGAGCAGGAACATCCCCACGAGACGAACTTTAGAAACGCATTCACCGAGTGGTCAATTTGGAATTACTTCACGGGTGCACGAAGTGACACGGCACTCTATTACCCCGAGGGGAGCTACTATCCCATGATCGCGCCGACGGTTGTGGATTTCGTACCGCCTTCGAGGGTTGTCAGCGGGTCGTTGAACTTTCTTGCATCACGCTACTATGACGTGTTGGTCAACGGGCAGCCGATTACTCTGATGTTATCAAACATTAATCTGGCCGCTGCTCTGGCAAACACCACGACAGCCTTTCCCTATTCTTTTCTGTTTAATAGCCGGCAGCTTGACGAATCGTATAGATCCATTGGAGGAGGGATATTTGCCAAATTGAGTGTGGCAGATCCGACTAACTGGTTCAGCAAGGACATCTTCGGCGCCTCGCCAGTGGCCACGCCATTCCCGAATCCATTGATGTCTGATGGCAAATCTGTCGTCAATATCCCGATCAGTGCCACAACAATGCAGAGCGGCACATTAACGATTCTTTCAAGCAGCATGGATTTGATTTACTCCTCGGCACAATCTTCAATATATCTCGGACAGTTAGGCAAGCACGTTTTTCGGTGGAACGGCAAGAGCGACGATGGGGATGTCGCGGCCACGGGTGTCTATATTTACGTTCTCGAACTTCCCGGAGAAACGATCAAAGGAAAACTTGCAGTGATAAGGAAATAGTCGTGGAGATCGTTCTCGAAGCAAGCAACCTGAAAAAGATCTTCAACCGCCGGATTATTTTCCAGAACATCTCATTCCAGCTGCGTCAACATCAAACACTCTTGGTGACCGGGAGAAATGGTT
>JACQVJ010000319.1 GCA_016209805.1 Ignavibacteriota bacterium | reverse complement strand
GAGCGGATCGTTTTCTTCATGCTTTGCCTCAGCCTTGTTCCTGATCGATTAGGAGACTGGCACGCAGAGATTTCTTCAGCCCCTTCACAACCATGTTGTATGAATGATCGATCATCCTGAACACTTCTCGGGAGGGCAGGCTGTCGTCAATGGTCACCGTGTTCCAGTGGCGCTTGTTCATATGGTATCCGGGCCGTACTGCCTCGTACTGCTCTCGCAACTCAAGTGCATGCTCGGGATCGCATTTCAGATTCAAGGTGGTTGGATGGGCATCGAGCCGTGTTAGGAGGAAGATCTTGCCGTGCACCTTGAACACCAGCACGTCTTCACCGAAAGGAAATTCTTCGGATACCTTTCCGTCTTTCTTCAAGCAGTAGTCACGGATCGAATCGAGGGTTGGGCGCATTGTCAGTCACGCTTCCATGCTTCTTGCTGGTTTAATGTAGAGAAGAAGGAGAGGATTGGCAAGTTGTAATGGAGATCGGTTGAAAGGGCGAAACGACCGGCGTGTCAGGATCGCTTGACTTCGTTGTGCAGGAAGCAGGAAACCACGTGGTCGTTCACCATTCCCACCGCCTGCATGAAGGCATAGCAAATCGTCGAGCCGACAAACGTGAATCCCCGCCTCTTCAGATCTTTGCTCATTGCGTCGGACTCAACGGTCTTGGGAGGAATTTGTTTGAGACGTGTCCATCGGTTCTGCTTCGGCCTTCCTTCCACAAACTGCCAGATGTATGTGTCGAACGTTCCGAATTCCTTTTGGACAGCGAGAAAAGCCCTCGCGTTTCGAACGGCTCCTTCCACTTTGAGCTTGTTGCGGACGATGCCATCGTTAGCAAGAAGCTGACGGATCTTGCGCGAATCATACCCAGCGATCTTCTTCGGGTTGAAACCGTCAAACGCTTTGCGGTAGTTCTCCCGCTTGCGCAAGATCGTAATCCAGCTCAAACCGGCTTGCGCTCCTTCGAGCAACAACATCTCAAACAACTTCCTGTCGTTGTGAACCGGAAGGCCCCACTCCACGTCATGATACTTGATGTAGAGAGGATCGTTCCCAGCCCAGTCGCAGCGAGATGGTTCTTTTGGGGTCATACTTATGCGAGGACTTTGCCATCTGCAGTTGTCAGGTGCACAGGAACGATGTGTCCATTCCCCTTTTGCTCCTGGAAGGTCAGCGTGTCCATCGGGCACACTGTCACGCAGATTCCACAGCCAATGCAGGAGCTGGTCTTGTTATCAAGCACTTCTTGCTTCAGTGCGTAGCTCATGACATCGATGCCGACCTGACAGTTGCGGGAACATTCGTAGCAGCCGATGCACTTGTCGTTTGCGGTGATTTTGAATCTGCTCCACTTCATTCGTGCAAAGAATGCAGATTGGAGGTGCATGAGTTTCGCAAGCGGGCACCAATACCGGCACCAGACTTTTCCCCCGAGGAAAGGATAGAGCGTGACAGGAAGAATCCCGACAAGCCATACGTCTGCATAGAGTCTGTAGAGACGGATACCGAGTTCGGCAGGCCCCGCGAAGACGTGGTAGATGTCTCTGATGAGGACGAAGACTGTTATCACCGCCGCGATGATGAGGACCGCCGTTCCCATCCACTCCCATCTAATGGATGTTTTCCCTTTTGGTGCGAGATGGCGCCATCGGTCGCCAAACGTTTCCGCCAATCCACCGCATCCGCATATCCATGAACAGTAGCGCTTGCCGAAGAAAAGGACGAAGATGGGAATGACCACGAAGGTCAGCACCACTCCCCATATCACCCAAATCTGATGCGGGTTATAGAAGAAGGTGTAGAAGAAGAGAGGCCACGCGTACACGATACCGTAACTTCTCCATGCCTGCTCCGCAAACTGTGGATCAGCTGCGAGCTTCTCGCCAATCCATTGGTTTTCGACGGCCGATTGGAACAGGAATTCGGGAATGAGAAAAAAGAAAATCCACTGGAAGCTAAGCAAGCTGACAAAACGCCAAATCTGGAACTTGTCCTTCCGATCGAGTCCCCACCGTTTCAGTGCCTGGATACCGAAGATCGTCATGAGTGCGGTGTACATTACCGTGTACCAGAACGACCATGGTCGGTCGAAGAACGAGAGGAATGCGTATCCCCATCCTGCGTACGGCCAGAACTCCGCGCCCTTTCCCAGCTTCGCACCATAGACGGTATACCAGACAAAGAACGAAAGTCCGAGCCACGCGAAACGATCCCCTTTGATGCCGAATCGTACCAGACCCGTGAGACTCAATGCCCAGAAGAGAGCGGCGGTCCAAGCCGGTACGATTGAGAGATCGACCCCGAGGAGTCCTGCTTCTCCTCCGTTGTGAGCACCATAGATCCATGCGCCGAGAAGACCGAGCAGCGTGAGACCGATTGAGCGGAGGATGCTTCCTTCCCACTCGTTCTCCATTCTCAGACCGAGTGATTTGAGAAACTCGCGCGGAACATCCGCTCCGATCAGGACAAACGCATGGTCGTAGGGAATCCGACGCGTTTCATCCTCAGCCCCACGATTGACTTTAATGGTGGCCTCGGTATCACCGAACTCTGTGATGCTGGAATTAAGAAGTGGTTCGATCTTCTTTGCGGCGATAGCCTCATTCAGCTTGCGCTCGTTGTCCTTGAAGATGCGGGAAAATTCGCTTCCACGATATGAGAGGAAGACTTTGTTTTGTTCGCTCAGAGTGATTGCCGCCTCAATAGCGCTGTTGCCGCCACCGATGACAACGATGTTCTCGCTCCTGTACTTGCGCGGAGAATACAGGCGATGGTAGACGTTCTCCTTGTCTTCCCCCTTCGCGTTGAGTTTACGCGGATTTCCGCGCTGACCGGTGGCAAGTACGACCCGCTTCGCACGATACGAGTCCTTCAGAGTCGTGACGTGGAAGATTCCATCTTTCTTTTCTACTTTCTGAACACCTTCCATGGTGCGGATGTCCAGTCCGTTCTGCTCGACAATCTGCTGCCAGCGCTTCGTGAGGTCCTCTTTTGTGCTCCCATCGAGCCATAGCTTTCCCTTGGGAGGCTGGCTATCAGGCTCGGCATAGACATACTTTCCTTCGGGAAAATTCTCGATCGTGTTGGCGACCTGCTCTTTTTCAAGCAGCACATAGCGCATCTTGTGCTCTTTTGCCTGAAGTGCAGCATTCAGTCCCGCTGCTCCAGCGCCGATGATCACCACGTCGTACAGCTCACCATCGTCCCCGCCGATTGCGTCGAGGAG
>JACQVJ010000317.1 GCA_016209805.1 Ignavibacteriota bacterium | reverse complement strand
TGAAAACGCTTTTCAATTGGGCAATGCCCTTCAAAGGGATGAAGCTGAAAAGAAGATTTGATGAAGTTGGACAAGTGGTGCTTCTATGTAATGTCCATCCTGAAATGAAAGCCTGGATAGTAGTCCTTGAGAACCCATGCTTTGCCCTGAGCGATAAAGAGGGAAACTACATCATTAAAGAAGCACCTCCCGGCAAGCACTCGCTCAAAATCTGGCACGAGAAGCTCAAAGGTCCGCCACAGGAAGTCACAGTCCCAGAGACGAAAGATGTCATCGTAAATTTTGATATAAAATAACACACAGCATGAAAGGAACTCAAGTGAGAACTCTCTATTGTGCATTCGTACTCATACTCATCTGTACGGTCAATATCTCTTGGGCAGGGGACATCAAAGGCAAGGTGAAGGCAGTCGGCGCGAAAAACAATGCAAATGCCGTTGTCTACATCGAAAAGATTCCGGGAAAAACATTTGACCCACCCAAGAACCCGGCAACTATGGATCAGAAGAATCTCGTCTTCATCCCTCACGTACTTCCTGTCGTTGCCGGCACCACGGTGAAGTACCTCAACAGCGATGACGTGTTGCATAACGTTTTCACGCCGGACAAGTGCGCAGAGAAGTTCAACCTCGGCACATGGCCCAAGGGACAGGTGCGCTCGTACACCTTCATGAACGCTGGCTGCGTCTCGCTCATGTTGTGCAACGTTCATCCGGAGATGGAGGCGTATGTTGTGGTCTTGGAGAACCCGTACTATGCTGTCAGCGCAAAGGATGGGAGTTGCACAATCAAGAACGTGCCTGCAGGAAAACACACCTTGAAGATATGGCACGAAAAGTTGAAGGGTGAACCACAGGAAGTAACAGTCGCCGAGTCCGGAGAGGTGGATGTGAATTTTGAGATTAAGAAATGATGGTGGTGATGAGAACTACGAAGGGGCTATGAAGATCATCAAGCAAATGAGCGGCGTAGTTCTCTTGCTGGCTTCGGTTGGGTTGATTGCCATCGTTGCAGTTGTTGCTTTTCCTGGAAGCGGCGAAGTGCGCCAGCCGATCGCCTTCAACCACAAGAAACATTTTGAGAACAATGTTAGCTGTGCAGTCTGCCATCAATTCTACGACAAGTCAGCTAAGGCTGGGATAGCGGGTGTTGAAGTGTGCAAGCGGTGTCACGAGGACGTTCTGTATATCTCGTCGGAGAAACAGAAACTTCTGCACTTTGTGAACGCTCGGGAGGAAATTCCATGGCAGCAAGTCTATGAAGTTCCAGAGCATGTTCTGTTCTCTCATAAGCGGCACGTTGTAGCCGGCAGGCTTGAATGTTCTCAATGCCACGGAGATGTTACGCAAATTGTCGGTCCGATAACAACGCAAGCAGTGAAATTAGACATGGATGGATGCATAGACTGCCACAGAACAGCATATGCGAATCCAAACGAATGCCTCATGTGTCATCGGTAGAACGGATCGTGACTTATGCAAATCAAGCGCCGGGAGTTTCTGAAATACATCGGGTTCACGACCGCGTCCGCCGGGGCAGCAGGCTGGGCTTTTGATTCATCCCACATTGCAAAGCTACGGAGTGACGGTTCAACTCCAACAGCAACCCCATTGATTCCGGGAGCTGAGCGTTGGATTCCATCCGTTTGCCAACTCTGTCCGAGCGGATGCGGCATTCGTGTGCGCTTGGTGGAAAACATTCCCGTGAAGATCGAAGGCAATTCTCTCTACCCGATCAATCGCGGTGGGCTTTGCCCGACGGGACAAGCCGGTCTCCAAATTCTTTACTCTCCTGATCACATCAAGTCACCACTCAAACGAATCGGCGAGCGCGGCGCTCGACAATGGGAGGCACTCTCGTGGGACGAAGCGTTCGACATTATCATCAAGAAGATGCATGGTCTCCGCTCTGCAGATGCGCAACACAAGGTCGTTTTTCTGGATGGCGGCGCTCGTGGTCTGTTGAAGGAGATGATACAAAGATTCTTAATGGTGTATGGAACGCCAAACTACATTGACACCACAGGCTCTCGAAATGCAGTGCTCCCTTTCCTGCTTACGCAAGGTGAGAAAGGCGTTCCGGTTTTCGACCTTGCCAACACCAGCTATATTCTGAGCTTTGGTTCTGACCTCCTGGAGGCTGAAGGCGCCCCCGTCTGGCAATATCGAATGTACTCCCGG